>DASSJF010000014.1 GCA_035691305.1 bacterium | reverse complement strand
GGCGGCGTGTCCGCGGCACCGGCTCCCGCCGGGGCGGCCGCGACGCGTTCAGCGGGGGATCAGCTTCAGCCGCTGACCGCGCTGCGCCGGACGATCGCCGAGCGGATGGCCCGCAGCAAGCGCGAGATTCCTCACGCCTACGGCGTGGTCGAAGTCGATATGACCGTCCTGGTGCGCCACCGCGAAACGCACAAGGCGGTCTGGCGCACGCGCGAAGGCGTCAACATCACGCTCACCGCGTTCATCGTGCGGGCGGTCAGCCGGGCGCTGCGCGACGTGCCGGTCGTGAACTCCACGTTTACGCCCGACGGCGTGCTGTGCAGGCACGCGATCAACATCGGCGTCGGCGTCGCGATTCCCGAGGGGCTCATCGTCCCGGTGATCAAGGACGCCGATCAGAAGAGCGTCGCCGGCCTCGGACGCGACCTCGAAACGCTGTCGATGCGGGCGCGGGCGGGCAAATTGACGCTGGAGGACGTCTCGGGCGGGACGTTCACGATCACGAATCCGGGCGTCTTCGGGTCTATCTTCTCGATGCCGGTGATCAACTACCCGCAGGCGGCGATTCTCTCCACCGACGCGGTCGTCCGGCGTCCGATGGTCCTCGGCGAGGGTATCGCCATCCGCGAGATGATGCACCTCGGCCTGGGGTTCGATCACCGGGCGTTCGACGGGGCGGCGGCGATGCAGTTCCTCAACCACATCAAGCGGCAGCTCGAGTCGTTCTCGCCCACCGGCGACTCTACGGAGTTCTGAGACGGTGGTGGAACCGATGGATGCCGACAGCACAGCCCCGCAGGCGCCCACCGGCGGTCGGGGCGGGGCCCGCCTCGCGAACGCGCGGCGTCCCGAGTGGCTCAAAGTCCGGCTGCCGGCCGGTCCGAACTTCCGCGACCTGGTCGGTGTCATGCGTACGCAGGCGCTGCACACCGTCTGCGAGGAGGCGCGCTGTCCGAACATCGGCGACTGTTGGGAGCGGCGGACGGCGACGTTTCTCATTCTCGGCAACGTGTGCACGCGCCACTGCGCCTACTGCGCGATCGCGCACGGCCTCCCGACCGAGCTGGACGCGGGGGAGCCGGAGCGCGTCGCGTCGGCGGTCGAGGCAATGGGCCTCCGCCACGTCGTCGTCACCTCGGTGGACCGCGACGACCTGCGCGACGGCGGAGCGGAGATGTTCGCGCGGACGATCCGGCTCGTGCGGGAGCGCGTGCCCCGCTGCTCGGTCGAGGTGCTGATTCCCGACTTCAAAGGCGACCCCGCGGCGCTCGACACGGTCCTCGACGCGGCGCCGGACATCCTGAACCACAATATCGAGACGGTGGCGCGCCTCTTCCCGGCCGTCCGGAGCGGCGGCCGCTACGGGCGGTCGCTCGAACTGCTGCGGCGCGCGAAGGCGCGGGCGGGGCGGTGGCTCACGAAGAGCGGCATGATGGTCGGGCTGGGCGAGTCGCCGGATGAGGTCGTGCGGACGATGCGGGACCTCCGGGGCGTCGGGTGCGACATCCTCACCATCGGCCAGTATCTGAGGCCCGGCACGGATTACGTGCCGATCGAGCGCTACTACTGTCCGGACGAGTTCGCGGCGTTCAAACGGGAAGGCTTGGCGATGGGCTTCCGGCACGTCGAGTCGGGGCCGCTCGTGCGCAGCAGCTACCACGCGGACGAGCAGGCGGTCTCCGCCGCGGCCCCGTAAGGCCGGTGAACGGAGCGCTTCGACCTTACGCGGTCGCGCCGGCCTTCTGCTTGTGGACGTCCTGGCTGCTGCTGTGGCCCGGGAAGACGCTCGCCTTCGGGTTGATGTACTGCGCGCAGTTGTTGACGGCGGTGGCCGCCTCGCCGAAGCCCGTCGCGATCAGCTTGACCTTGCCGGGATAGACGACGATGTCGCCCGCCGCGTAGACGCCCGCAAGGTTCGTCTCCATCTTGCTGTTCACACGGATACTGTCGCGCTCGAGCTCGAGGCCCCAGTCGGCGATCGGTCCGAGCGTGCTGAGGAACCCGAGGGACGCGATGACCGCGTCGACCTCGATCGTCTCCTCCGCGTTCGTCTTGTTCTGGAAGATGACGGCGCGCTCGATCTTGTCCTTGCCCTCGAGCCGGCGCAGCTCGTAGAAGAGCTTGACGTTCACCGGTGAGTGGAGCAGTTTCTGCACGGAATCTTCGTGCGCCCGGAACCCGTCGCGGCGGTGAATCAGGGTCACCGACCGGGCGACGCCGACGAGCCCGTTCGCCCAGTCCACCGCGGAGTCGCCCCCGCCGGTGATGAGGACACGCTTTCCGGCGAACTCCTTGAAGCTCTTCACGAAGTAGTACAGCCCCCGGCCCTCGAACGAGTCGATCAGCGGATTCTTGAACGTCTTCGGGTGGAACGCGCCGATCCCGGCCGTGATCAACAGCACCTTGCTCGCGTGCGTGGCTTTGTTCGTCGTGAGGCGCAGGGTGTTGTCGGCCGCGCGTTCGAGCTTGTCCACGGTCTCGCCGGCGCAGACGGTCGGATTGTACTGGCTTGCCTGCTCGACGAGGTTGTCGACCAGCTCCCGGCCGACGATCTTCGGAAACCCGGCGACGTCGTAGATCGGCTTCTCGGGATACAGCGCGGTGACCTGACCGCCGAGGGCGTCGAGGCTCTCGACGATCTTGGTGCGGAGGGTTCGAAATCCTGCGTAGTAGGCGCCGTACAGGCCGACCGGGCCGCCGCCGATGATCGTGACGTCGAAGAGATCAACCTCGGGACTCATGCGCTGCACACCTCATTTTGTCGGTCTCGGGCCTCCCGAACCACCGCGCCATTATAGCACCGGGACTTAGCACCGCCATCGGTTCGAGGCCGCACGCGGATCGAGTCTCCGCCCGACGTGCGGGCGCCGGAAGGAATCAGCGAGACGCGGCGTTTAGACCCGGTGATCAGGCTCCGCGGCAGGCAACCGACGCGTTCATCCTCTCATTAAGAGAACGCGCCGGGGGGCGGTCGGGTTTTCTTGACAGGCCCCCCGGGACGGCCTATCGTAAACGGATGTACCCGAAGTTTGGAGGGATCGCATCGTGGCGACCAAGGTGAGGGAAGCGCAGGCTCCGCTCCTCAGCGACACCCAAATGGAGCGCTATGGCCGGCAGATCATCCTCGAGGAGATGGGCCTCGAGGGCCAGGCAAAGCTGCTGCGGTCGAAAGTTCTGATCGTCGGCGCGGGTGGTCTCGGGTCCCCGGTGGCGCTCTACCTCGCAGCCGCGGGCGTCGGCACGCTGGGGATCGTCGACGGCGACCGCGTCGACCTGAGCAACCTGCACCGGCAGATTCTCCATCCGACCCAGGCGCTCGGGCAGCCGAAGACCGACTCGGCCCGGCGGACCCTGGGCGGCGTCAATCCGGACGTCACCGTGGTGCCGTACCAGGCGGTGCTGACGAGCGTCAACGCGCTCGACATCATTCGCGAGTACGACGTCGTCGTCAACGGCAGCGACAACTTCCCGACGCGCTACCTTGTCAACGACGCGTGCGTCCTGCTCGGCAAGCCGCTCGTCGACGCGAGCATCTTGAAGTGGGAGGGGCAGGCGACCACTTTCGTGCCCGGTCACGGCTGCTACCGCTGCCTGTTCCCGACACCGCCCCCGCCCGGGATGGTGCCGAGCTGCGCGGAGGGCGGCATCCTGGGCGCCCTGTGTGGCCACGTAGGGTCGCGGCAGGCGCTCGAGGTATTGAAGCTGCTCCTCGGCGTCGGCGAGACCCTCTCCAACCGCCTGCTGATCTTCGACGCCCTCGAGGGCGAAACACGGGTCGTGCGCTGGAGCCGCAATCCCGAGTGCCCCGTCTGCGGCGACCGGCCGACGATCAGGGCGTTGATCGACTACGAGCAGTTCTGCGGCATGCCGTCGCACGACCGCGCCGCGGCGAAGCCGATTCCCGAGATTACGCCGGTCGAGGCGAAGGCGCTGCTCGACCGCGGCGGTGTCCAGCTGATCGACGTCCGGGAGCCGTGGGAATACGCGGACGCGCACATCCACGGCGGCCATTTGATCCCACTCGGCCAGGTGCCGGAGCGGCTGGCGGAGATCGATCCCGCCGCGCCCGCGATCATCTACTGCCGGTCCGGCGGCCGCAGCGGGAAGGCCGTCGGCCTGCTGCGGGACCGCGGCTACGAGAAGGCCGTCAACCTGAAGGGCGGCATTCTGGCCTGGATCAACGCGCAGCTGCCGACGGAGTAAGGCGGGACAGCGTAGACGAAGCAATGGGGCCGGCCCGCTCGGGCCGGCCCTTTTGTCTTGCGGACTCGATCCCCGCCGGCCGATGGGCGGAAGGTCAGCGTCGAGAGCCCGCGCGCCGCAGTGCGAGCGCGACACACGCTTGTGCCGCGAGCCCGGCGGCGGCCGCGATCAGCGTCCGTTACGGCAGCGGTCGATCAGCGCCTGTGACTCGGCAGCGGTTCCCGCTCGCCGGCCGCCGCCGGGCTGAGCGCGCGCGCGGCCGCGTCGGCGATGCCGTCCGCGGTCAGGCCGGCTTCCGCGAGAATATCCTGGCGTTTGCCGTGCGTGAGAAACCGCGCGGGGATTCCGAGATCGCGCAACGGCGTTCCGACGGCGGCATCGCGCAGCGCCTGCGCCACCGCGGAGCCCGCACCGCCCGCGCGGACGTTGTCCTCGATCGTGATCACGAGCCGGTGGTCCGCGGCGAGCTGCGGGATCTCCGCGGGCACCGGCTTCACCCAACGCGGATCGACGACCGTCGCGCCGATGCTCCGCGCCGCGAGCCGCTCCGCCGCCGCGACCGCAGCGCCCGCCATCGCGCCGACCGGCACGAGCAGCACGTCGCGGGCGCCCGCCCGGTAGAGCACCTCGACCCGGCCGGCGCGATCCACCGCCGCGAGATCGGGTGGAACGGCGCCCTTCGGAAAGCGCACGACGGTGGGACCGTCCCGGACGGCGACCGCCTCGCGCAGGAGTTCGCGCAGCCGAGTTCCGTCGCGCGGCGCGGCGAGCCGGAGCCCCGGCACCGCCTGGAGGAACGAGAGATCCCACACCCCGTTGTGGCTCGCGCCGTCGTCGCCGGTCACGCCGGCGCGGTCGAGCACGAACGTGACCCCGCAGCGGTGAAGCGCGACGTCGAGCAGCAGCTGGTCGAGCGCGCGGTTCAGGAACGTGGCGTACACGGCGACGACCGGATGCATCCCGCCGAGCGCGAGGCCCGCCGCCGACGTCACGGCGTGCTGCTCGGCGATGCCCACGTCGAAGGCGCGCCCCGGAAACGCTTCCGCAAACGCGTCCAGGCCCGTCGAGTGCAGCATCGCGGCCGTGACCGCGACCACGTCCCGCCGCTCCCGGCCGATCGCGACCATCTCGTCGCGGAAGATCGATGTCCACGTCGTGGCCGGGGACGCGACCGGGCGGCCGGTCGCCGAGTCGAACGGCCCGGGCCCGTGGAGGTTGTCCACGTGATCGGTCTCCGCGGGCGCGTAGCCGTACCCTTTGCGCGTCAGACAGTGCACGATCACCGGCCGTTCGACTCGCACGGCCTGCCGCAGCGCGCGCTCCACCGCGCCGACGTCGTGCCCGTCGACGGGGCCGATGTACTTCAGGCCCAGATCCTCGAAGAGCATCTGCGGCACGAGCGCTTCCTTGAGGCCCTTCTTCACCGCCATGATCGCGCGGTACATCGCGCGCCCCACGACGGGCGTCTGATCGAGGGCGGTTTTCGCCGCCGCGAGCGCCTGCTCGTAGCGCGGGTTCGTGCGGATGTCGTTGAGGTGCTGGGCCAGGCCCCCGACGGTCGTCGAGTACGAGCGGCCGTTGTCGTTGACGACGATGATGACAGGCCGCTGCCCGCCGGCGAGATTGTTCAGCGCCTCCCAGGCCATGCCGCCGGTGAGCGCGCCGTCGCCAACGACCGCGACGATACGCCGGTCGCGCTCGCCCCGCAGTTCGTACGCCTTCGCGAGGCCGTCGGCGTACGAGAGCGCGGTCGAGGCGTGGGAGTTTTCGATGATGTCGTGGTCCGACTCGTCGCGCGACGGATAACCGGAGAGGCCCCCCCGCTGGCGCAGCCGTTCGAAGCCCGCCCGCCGTCCCGTGAGCAGCTTGTGCACGTACGCCTGGTGTCCGGTATCAAAGAGGATGCGGTCGCGCGGGGAATCGAACACGCGGTGGAGGGCGATGGTGAGTTCCACGACGCCCAGGTTGGGGCCAAGATGGCCCCCGGTTCGGGAGATCGTCTCCACCAGCAGCGCGCGGATCTCGGCGGCGAGCTCTCGCAGCTGCGCGGGCGTGAGCCGGCGCAGGTCCCGGGGGCCGCGGATGCCGTCGAGCACGGTCATAGGATCAGAGCAGAGGCTCCATCATCGCCCGCACGTCGGCCGACGGCGCCACCGGCACGATCTCCATCTCGATGAGGTCGCTCCACCCGGCGACCCACTGCTGGAGCGCCCGGGCGTCGTCGCACTCCATCAGCTGCCAGCACCGGTCGAAATTCGCTTCGATCCAGGACCCCACGTATCTGAGACCGTCCGGCATGCGGCGGCCTTCGTCCCGCAGCCGGCGGTAAATGGGCTTTGGATCGCGGCCCTTGAAGCGCTCGACCACCATGAACAGCATGCGCTCTCCGCCGGCGGACCGGCTCCGCCGGACTCGCCGGCCACGATGAAATCGAAGCGGGCCGCGCGCCTTACGGACGCTCCGCTCCCATGCCGGCACGTGGATACGACGCGTCTGCGGCCGAGTGTAGCACTCGCGGGTTAGCGCGGCAAGGTTTTCACATTTCGCACTCTCGGGCGTCTGGCGGGTCGCCGTTTGGTGCAGATAGATCCCGTCCGCGTCTTGCAGCCGCCGCTCTCGATGTGCACCTGCACGAATGGCCTGGGCGGCCGGGGGTGAATATGGGTCTCGTGTCCCGCGTGGACCACCTTTCGGTTCACGCAACGCCTTCCTCCGCGACGCCGTCCGTTCGGAGCCGCGGTCGACATGGTCTGACCGGTGCCGTGTTGGCCGTTCAGGCCCGGCTGAAGGGTCTTTTGAAACCGCTTGTGTTTCGAGACGAGGTGGTCGCCCGAACGGTGCGCTTCGGTATCGGACGCGGCCTTGTATTCCACCTGAACCGGAGGCACGAGTTGCAGAAGGAACTCGGCCTCTGGGAAGTCGAGGCTCAGGCGGTCTATGCGCGATGCGTGGGCCCCGGGAGCACGGTGTATGACGTAGGCGCCGCCGACGGTGACTCTGCGCTTCTCCTGGCGCGCCTCGCGGCACCAGGGGAGGTCGTCGCGTTCGAACCCGACGCCGGCTTGCGGGCGCGTCTTATGGAGAATGCGAGGCTGAACCCGACGGTCCCAAATCCGCGCGTCGTCCCGGCATTTGTAGGAGCGCGTGCCGGTAACGGCACAACGACGCTTGATGCGGTTGCCGCCGCCGGCTCGGTGCCGCCGCCCAAGTTTATCAAGATCGACGTCGATGGCGGGGAACTGGCCGTACTCGAGGGCGCACGCCGGCTGCTGAGAGACTACCGGCCGGCCGTGTTCGTCGAGGTCCACGGTCTCGATCGAGAGCGCGCCTGCCGGGAGTTTCTTGCCGCGCGCGGCTACGCGGTTCAAGTCATTCCAAACGCGTGGTGGCGCGCTATCTATCCCGAGCATCGGTTGCCGGTCGTGCACAACCGGTGGCTTCTCGCCGTTCCGGGCGTTTCGCGCAACAAGGTAGCGTGAGTGGGACGGCTGCCGCGACGCCTCGGCGTGAGCACGCGGAAGCCCCGAATGGGTCCCGCACTCGTTTGACAAACCAGACCGGCCGCCCGTACAATAATCCAGATCAGGTGGCCAGAGACTCGCCGCCTCGGGAGGGACGTATCTTCATGATCACGCTCACCGACCGCGCCGTCACGAAGGTCAAGGAGTTGCTGGCCGAGCAAAGCGACCCGAAGCTCTGCCTTCGCGTATTCATCACCCAGGGCGGATGCGACGGCTACTCGTACGGCATGACGTTCGACGAGGCGCAGGACGTGGAGGACCAGATTTTCGAGCGCGGCGGGGTCAAAGTGCTCGTAGACAGAGCGAGCTCGCGCCTCCTCGAGGGCTCCGAGATCGACTACGTGACTTCCGTGACGGCCCAGGGATTCGCGATCCGCAACCCCAACGCCGTGTCGACCTGCGGCTGCGGCCACTCGTTCCATACGCGCGAGGAGGCAGGCGCACCCCAAGAATGCGGCGAGGAGACGGAGGCGAAGGCCTGATGGACCAGACCGCGGGCGCGGTGACCGATCTCGCGCTCAACGCGCGCGTGCAGGACGTGCTCGACCAGATCCGGCCGCACGTCCAGGCGGACGGCGGCGATATCGAGCTCGTCGACATCGTGAACGGCGTGGTCCAGATCCGCCTCGCCGGGTCCTGCGTCGGCTGCATGTATTCGATGATGACGCTGCAGGCCGGCGTCGAGCGCATGCTCAAGGAGCGCGTGCCGGAGATCAAGGCGGTCGAAGCCGTACCGCTCTAGGCACCGCGAGTACCGGAGAGGAACCCTGAGCCTCTCGTGGAACGCGACGGGAGGCTCTTTGCTTTGCGACGGCGGCGCATGCCGCCGTCTATAGCGCCCTGCGGGCGCCGGAACGGGCACCGACGACGTACGACGTACGGACGCGCGAGGTCCCGGGTGCGGTTCGACTATACTGAGGAACAGCGGCTGATTCACCGGACGGTTCGCGAGTTCGCGGCGCGCGAGCTGCGCCCGCACGCGCGGCGCTGGGACGCCGAGAACACCTTTCCGCTCGCCATCGTGCCCAAACTCGCGTCGCTCGGACTCTGGGGCATGACGGCGCCGGCCGACCACGGCGGCTCAGGCATCGACGCGGTCGGGATGGCGCTCGCGATCGAGGCGGTCGCCTGGGGCGACGGCGGGATCGCGCTCAGCGTTGCGGCCCACAACTCGCTCTGCGCCGGCCACATCGCGCGGTTCGGGTCGCCGGAGCAGCGGCGCGCGTACCTGCCGCGGCTGGCGTCGGGCGAGATGCTCGGAGCGTGGTGCCTGACCGAGCCGGCGTCGGGGACCGACGCGGCGGCGCTCGCGACCCGTGCCGAACGCCGCGGCGGCCGCTGGGTCCTCAACGGGACGAAGGCCTTCGTGACGCAGGGCAGTATCGGCGGCGTCTACGTCGTGATGGCCCGGACCGGCATCCCCCCGTCGGGGACCAGCCGGGGGGATGCGCCGGCGTCGGCGGCGGAACGGCGCGGCATTGCCGCGTTCATCGTGGAGGGCGGCACGCCCGGGCTGCGCGTCGGCAAGCACGAAGACAAGCTCGGCATGCGGTCGAGCGACACGGCCGAGGTCGTGTTCGAGGACTGCGCCGTCCCGGACGGGCAGCTGATCGGCGAGCCGGGACGGGGCTACGAGCAGGCGCTGCAGGTGCTCGACGGGGGCCGCATCGGTATCGGGGCACTAGCCCTCGGGCTGGGGCGCGCGGCGCTCGACGCCTCGCTGGAGTACGCGCGGAGCCGGCGGGCCTTCGGCCGGCCGATCGGCGATTTCCAGGCTGTTCAATGGATGATCGCCGACATGGCGTCGGAGCTCGACGCCGCGGAGCTGCTGGTGATGGATGCCGCTTCGCGGGCCGGCCGCGGCGAGCCGTACGGGCAGGCCGCGTCGATGGCGAAACTCTACGCGTCGGAGGCGGCGGCCCGCGCCGCCAACCGCGCGGTGCAGATCCACGGCGGCTACGGATTCATCAAGGACTATCCGGTCGAGCGGATCTACCGCGACGTCAAATTGTGCGAGATCGGCGAGGGCACGTCCGAAGTGCAGCGGATGATCATCGCGCGCCACGCGCTCGCCTAAGGCGCGCGCCGCAGGCCGGACGATCACGGGGTGGGGGTGCACCGAGTGAAGACGACGGTGGTCGGCAGTTATCCGAAGATTCCAGATCCGCCGGCGCCCGGCCGCTGGCGGTCCAGCGTGGAGAAGCTACAGCGCGGCGAGATCACCGGGGAGGACCTCCACAAGGTCGAAGACGACGTGACCGCCGAGGTGCTGCGCGAGCAGGCCGACGCCGGGGTCGAACTTCTCACCGACGGGCAGATCCGCTGGGAGGACGGCTTCACGTATTTCGCCCGCGGTCTGCACGGCTTCACGGTCAACGGCCTGCAGCGCTACTTCGACACCAACGTCTACTATCGCCAGCCGGTCGCGACGGCCGAAGTGTCGTGGCGGGCGCCGATCACGGTGGCCGACTATCAGTTCGCCGCGTCGCACAGCACCCGGCCCGTGAAGCCCGTCGTCACCGGGCCGTTCACGCTCGCGGTGTTGAGCAAGGACGAGTTCTACGGAAACCTCGACCAGTTCGTCATGGCGCTGGCGTCGGCGCTCAACCAGGAACTGCGCGCGCTCGCCGCCGCGGGCGCGGCCGTGATCCAGGTCGACGAGCCGGGGCTGCTGACGCGGCGGGACCGGTTCCCGCTGTTCCGTCGGGCGTCGAACGCGCTGTGGGATGGGATTACGGCGACCCGCGCCCTCTACACCTACTTCGGCCATCTCGACGGGCTCTATCCGGCGATCCTGGACCTCCCGGTCGACATCATCGGCGTCGACTTGGTCGCCGGTCCGCGCAACTGGGAGATTTTGCGCCGCGCGCGGTTCACGAAGGCTCTGGGGGCCGGGCTGCTCGACGCCCGCAACACCCGGCTTGAGTCGCCGGAGGAGATCGCCGCGCAGACTCGCAAGGCCGCGGAGATCGCCCCCGCGGAGACACTGCAGGTCGGACCGAGCGCCGGGCTCGAGTTTCTGCCGCGGCGCGTCGCCAGGAAGAAGCTCGAGACCCTGGTATCCGGAGTTCGTCTCGCCAACGGAGGTGCCGCATGACCCCGTCCGCCGCGCCCACGGCCGTCGCGACGCTCCTGCCGACGACGACCGTCGGGAGCTTCCCGAAGCCCCCGTATCTCCTCGAGGCGCGCCGGAAGGTCGCGCGCAAGCAGATGCCGGCGGCGGAGCTCGCCACGCTCGAGCGCCGCGCCACCGAGGAGTGGATCCGCCGCCAGGAGGAGCTCGACATCGACATCCTGGTCGACGGCGAGATGTACCGCGGCGACATGGTCGCGTTCTTCGCCGACCAGATGGACGGCTTCGAGATCGCCGGGCTCGTGCGATCGTACGGCAACCGCTACTACCCGAAGCCGGTCGTCGTCCGGCCGGTGGGCCGGCGCGGGCCGCTTACGGTGGACTGGTACAAGTTCTCGCAGGGGCTCACGGCGCGGCCCGTCAAGGGCATGCTGACCGGGCCGTACACGATCGCGGAGTGGTCGTTCAACGAGTACTACCCGTCGCGGCGGGAGCTCGTGATGGAGCTGGCCCGGGCGATCCACGACGAGGCGGTCGACCTGGAGCGGGCAGGCGCACGCTACATCCAGATCGACGAGCCGGCGATCCACACGCGCCCGGACGAGGACTTCGACCTCGCCGTGGAAGCGATGGAGGTCGTGACGAGCGGCCTCAAAACGTACACGATCACCCACGTCTGCTACGGCGACGTGCCGAAGATCTATCCGGCGATGCTGCGCCTCGCCGTCAACCAGATCGACCTCGCGCTCAAGAACGAGGACTTCGCGCTGCTCGAGACGTTCCGCTCGCCGCGCTTTACCAAGGACATCGGGCTCGGCGTGCTCGACGCGCACAGCCATCGTGCGGAGACGCCGGAGGAGGTCGTCGACGGCATCCGCCGGACGCTCGACGTGATCCCGGCCAAGCAGATCCAGGTGTCGCCCGACTGCGGGCTCAAGACCCGCACGATCGACGAGACGACGGCGAAGCTCGCGTCGATGGTCGAGGGCACCAAGCGCGTCCGGAAGGAGCTCGGCGCATAGCTCCGCCCGTCCCGCCGCTCGTCATCGTCGTCGAGGCGCACCGCCTGCTGCGCGCCTCGCGAGAGCACGTGTTTGCGTTTCTGGCGCACCCGGAACACCTGCCCCGGTACGGCGGGCCGCTGTGGCTGTCCGGCGATCTCGAGGACCGGCGAGGCGCCGATGCCCGCGCATCCCGCGGACCAGTCCCCGCCGGGGGGGAGCCGCTGATCACGCTGCGGGGTTATTTCGCGGGCCTGCCGGTCGAGGCGGTGGTCCGCACGGCGGCCCGCGCGCCGCACAGTCTCGAGATCACGCAGGTGCGCGGGACGCTGCGGGGGTTTTCCCAGTGGTTCAAGATCGAGACCGACGAGGACGGCGCAGTGCTCACCTGCCGGGTTGAAGCCGATCCCGGTATTCCGATGCTCTCGGACGAGGCGGCGAAGCATTTCCTCATCCAGTACGTCGAGCGGATGCTGGACCGGCTGCGCCTCGCCGCCGAGCGGCGCGCGCCGTCGCGGCGCCCGCGGCCCGCGGCGAAAGAGGCCGCCACTCCCGGTGATGCGGACGCCGAGGCCGCGGATGCCGCGGCCGAGGATGCGATCGCGTCGGCAGACGCCGCGAGGGACGATCGCGCGGCCGCCGAGGCGGGGGCCGGCGGCGCGGCAGTCGATGGGCGGGCCGCCGTTGAACCCGCGGCGAACACCGGACCGGCCCCGCGGCGGCCGCGGCGTCCGTTTCCCCAGCGAAGACCGCGTCCGCAGCGATTCTCGGCGTCACAGCGTCCGGCGGGGGCGCCGCAATCGCCGGAGACGGGTGGCCCGCCGCACGATGCCGCGACGGGCGATTCGCATGCGCAGACGCCGGCCGGAGACGCGTCTGGCCAGGGGCCGCGCCGCAGACGTCGGCGGCGGCGTCGCGGGCGGGGCAGCGCCGGAGGCGGCTCTGCCGGTGGGCCCGCGTCGGGTCCGGCCGACGATTCCTGACATCTCATCCCCATCCGGTCAATGGTCTTATTGACAAGGCCGTTGTCCCGACACTATTCTGGTTCTAGGCTGAGAATTGTTCTCACCGGTCCGGTCGGTGCGCCCCGACGCGCAGCAACCCCGGCCGCCGTTCCCGTGCTTGGGAAGAGCGAGAGCGTGCGCCGGGAAGCAGGCGCGCGGTGCGGCATGGGCGCGGGCGCCCGGTGAGACGGTAGAAACACGAGGAGGCACGGAATGGCGACGCGGTCCATCGCGGTGACGCGCGAGCAGGTGCTCGAAGCGCTCCGCGACGTCATGGATCCGGAGCTCCATAAGAGCATCGTCGAGCTCGACATGGTGAAGGACGTCCAGATTCGCGGCGGCGCGGTCAAGGTCGACGCGCTGCTGACGATCAGCGGGTGTCCGCTCCGCGAGACGATCACCGATTCGATCCGCGACAAGGTCCGGGCTCTGCCCGGCGTGGACAGCGTCGACGTCCAGCTGGGCGTGATGACCCAGGAGCAGCGCCAGGCCCTCATCGGCCGGCTGCGGCCGGGACCGCAGAAGCAGTCGCCGCTCTTGTCCCCGACCTCCACGACGCGCATTCTCACGATCGCGAGCGGCAAGGGCGGGGTGGGCAAGTCCACGGTCACGACCAACCTGGCCGTCGCGCTTGCGCGGCGCGGGCGCAAGGTGGGCATCGTCGACGCGGACGTCTACGGGTTCAGCGTCCCGAGGATGCTCGGCATCAACGGCAAGCCGACCATCATCGACCAGATGATCATCCCGCTCGAGCGCTTCGGCGTGCGCGTGATGTCGATCGGCTTCATGGTCGACGAGAACGAAGCCGTGATGTGGCGCGGGCCGATGCTGCACAAGGCGATCACGACGTTCCTCGGCGAGGTGTACTGGGGCGACGTCGAGGATCTGCTGATCGACCTGCCGCCCGGGACGGGCGACGTCTCGCTGACGATCGCGCAGACGTTGCCGCGGGCCGAGATGCTGATCGTCACCACGCCGCAGGAGACCGCGACCGGCGTGGCCTACCGCGCCGGGCGGATGGCGGAAAAGGTCAACACCCCCGTGGTCGGCGTGGTCGAGAACATGTCGTACTTTCTGCCGGCGCCGGGCGCCGAGCCCGTCTACATCTTCGGGCGCGGCGGCGGCGAACGGCTGGCGGGCCTCGTGCACGCGCCGCTGCTCGGCCAGATCCCGCTCGACCCCGCGATCCGCGAGGCCGGGGACCGGGGGCAGCCGGTGACCGCCGCCGCGCCGGACGCCGCGTCGGCGCGTGTCTTCTACGAGATCGCCGACGCGCTGCTCAAGGCCGAATGAACGGCGGCGCGAAGACGGAATCCACCGCGGGGCCGACCCCCGCGCAGGTCAACACCGAGATCGAGCAGCACGTCCGGCCCCAGACGTTTCCGCTGGCGATCCGGATGCTGCGCGCCGGCGAGGCGCTGCCGGACAAGGTCCGCACCCCGTCGGAGATGGGCATCAAGGTCGCGATCTGCCAGACGTTTTCGATCGCCCGCCGCTACGGCTGGGCGCTCGCCGTCGGCCGCGACGATCTCAGTTGTCCGCTTGCGAAGACGGCGTTCGGGTTCGAGCCGGTGCTCCCGTACTATGCCGAGGGGAACCTGGCGTGCGGCATGTACGTGGGAACGCCGGAAGCCGCCGTGAGGACCGAGGCCGAGGTGCCGAAGTTTACGCTCGGCGAGTACGACCGGATCCTGGTGGCGCCGCTCGGCCGCGCCACCTTCGAGCCGGCCGTCGGCCTCATGTACGGCAACTCGGCGCAGGTGATGCGGCTTGTCGCCGCCGCGCTGTACCGGCGGGGCGGCCGGCTGCGCAGCAGCTTCTCCGCGCGGCTCGACTGCGCGGACGCGGTGATCGAGACGATGCAGAGCGGAGAGCCGCAGGTCATCCTGCCCTGCTACGGCGACCGTGTTTTCGGCCAGACGGAGGACCACGAGATGGCGTTCGCGTTTCCGTGGGCCCTCGCGGGCGAACTGGTCGAGGGCCTGCGGGGGACGCAGCGCGGCGGCGTCCGGTATCCGATTCCGGCGTACCTGCGTTATACCGGCGAGTTTCCCGAGAAGTATCGCCGGCTCGAGGCGATGTGGCAGGAGGAAGAAGAGCGAAAGTGAGCGGGCGGACCGTCCCGGGCCGTTCCATGAGGGCGGAGTTTTCGGGGCGGGACGCCCAACCTTCAACGGGGGTGAAGCGGCGTGGCTAAGCTCGTCAACGATCTATCGATCCGACTCGCAGGAGAGGCCGGCCAGGGCGTGGAGTCCGGCGGCGCCGGGTTCGCGCAGGCCCTCAGCCACGGGGGGCTCTGGCTGCATACCTATCCCGAGTACATGTCCCGCATTCGCGGCGGGTTGAACTTCTTCCAGATCCGCGTCTCCGAGCGCCCGCTTTGGAGCCACCACGAGGGCGTCCAGGTGCTGCTGGCCTTCAGCCCGGAGGCGATCACCGACTACGGGGAGCACGTCGTGCAGGGCGGCGCGCTGGTCTTCGACGAGGGCCTCAAGGTCGACACGGCCGCGGCGGTCCGGCGCGGCGCGCAGCTGTTCAGCCTGCCGCTCTCCAAGATCGCCCAAGAGCTCGGCGGCAACAAGATCATGGCCAACACCTGCGGGCTCGGGGCGCTCGCCGGCATCGTGGAGTATCCGTTCGAGTTCATCGCCGACGTCATCACGAGGAATTTCAAGCGCAAGGGCGACGCGGTGGTCGAGGGCAACCTCAAAGTCGCGCGGGAAGGCTACCGGATCGCGACCGAGCGCTACGCCAAGTCGTTTGACTGGAAGGTCAGCCCGCTCACGGACCGGTCCGACCGGATGCTGATCAACGGCAACCAGGCGCTCGCGGTCGGCGCGATCGCCGCGGGGTGCCGGTTCATGTCGGGGTATCCGATGACGCCGGCCAGTTCGGTCCTCGAGTTCATGGCCGCGCACGCCAAGAAATACGACATCGTGATCAAGCAGACCGAAGACGAGATCGCGGCGATCTGCTTCGCGATCGGCGCCGGCAACGTCGGCGCGCGGTCGATGACCGCGACGAGCGGCGGCGGCTTCGCGCTGATGGCGGAGGCGCTCGGCCTCGCCGGCATGGCGGAGGTGCCGGTCGTGATCATCGAGGCGCAGCGGCCGGGGCCGTCGACCGGCATGCCGACCAAGACGGAGCAGGGCGACCTGCTGTTCGCGCTCTTCGCGAGCCAGGGCGAGTTCCCGCGGATCGTTCTGGCGCCCGGGACTCAGGAGGAGTGTTTCGACGCGTCCGTCCGGGCGTTCAACCTGGCCGAGAAGTGGCAGTGTCCCGTGATCGTGATGACGGAGTTCTATCTGACCAACACGATGCGGACGCTTGCCCCGTCGGAGTTTCCGATCGAGAAGGTCGCGATCGACCGTGGCGAGCTGCTGACGCCGGCGCAGCTGGACAAGCTCGCGGGGCCGTACCTGCGCTACATGGACACGCCGAGCGGCGTGTCGCCTCGGGCGTTCGCGGGGCACCCCAAGGCCGTGCAGCAGGCGTGCAGCGACGAGCACGACGAGTACGGCCATTTCGAGGACGAGGACGCCGCGAACCGCCTGAAGATGGCCGGCAAGCGCATGCGCAAGTTCCACAACATCGCGGAAGACCTCAAGGCCCCGGCGCTCTACGGGCCCGAGCGCGCGGAGATCACGCTGATGGGCTGGGGGGCGACCTACGGCGCGACGCGCGAGGCGGTCGACCTGCTCAACGCCAAGGGCCGCCGCGCCAACCTGCTGCACTTCAGCGACATCTGGCCCTTCCCGGAGAAGAAGGCGGCGCCGCTGATCGAGGCGGCGCGGCAGCTGGTCGCGGTGGAGGGCAACCAGACCGGCCAGTTCGCGCAGCTCATCAGGGCGATGACCGGCCGGAAGGCCGACAAGATGATCCTGCGGTGGGACGGCCGCCCGCTGTCCGCCGAGTACATTCTGGCGCAGCTCGAGGAGGCCAAGGTCCATGCTTGATCAGAAGCTCTACAACAACGCCATCAAGGTGACGTGGTGCCCCGGCTGCGGGGACTACGGCATCCTCAACGCGGTCAAGAGTGCGCTCGCGCAGCTGGAGATTCGTCCCAACGAGGTCATGTTCTACTCGGGCATCGGCTGCGGCAGCAAGCTGCCGGATTACCTGAACGCCAACGCGTTCACGACCATCCACGGCCGGTCGCTGCCGATCGCGATGGGCGCCAAGCTCGCCAACCACGACCTGCACGTGATCTGCGTGACCGGCGACGGCGACGGTTACGGTATCGGCGGCAACCACTTCATGAACGTGCTGCGCCGCAACTCCGACATCGTCCACATCGCCGAAAACAACATGGTCTACGGCCTGACGAAGGGCCAGTACGCGCCGACGAGCCCCCGCGGCTTCCAGACGAGCACCACGCCGGAGGGCAGCATCGAGGTCGCGTTCAACCCGCTGTCGACGGCGATCAACGGCGGGGCAACCTTCGTGGCGCGCGGCTTCTCCGGCGATCCGAAGCACCTCGCGAAACTGATCATGGCGGCGATCCACCACAAGGGCTACGCGCTCGTCGACGTGCTGCAGCCCTGCGTCATCTACAACAAGATCAACACCTACGATTTTTACCGCGAGCGTGTGTACAAGCTCGACGAGGCCGGCCACGACCCGACGGACCGCACCGCCGCCTGGCACAAGGCGCACGAATGGGGCGACAAGATCCCGATCGGCATCTTCTACCAGGTCCAGGGCGAGCCGACGTACGAGGACCAGGTCAGCGAGCTGAAGGTTGGTCCGGTCGCGAAGCGCACGCTCGCGCCGCTCACGTCGGCTCAGGCGGACGCGCTGCGGCGGGAATTCTTTTAGCGGACGGCCGGCCGTGGCGGTTCCGTCCAACAAAGTGGGGATGCGGTCGCCGGCGATCACGGCCGGCGGCCGTCCTGCCCGCGGCGTCGGGCGCGCGCCCCGACGCCGCCGGCCCGGCAGCGTCGCGGCTCATCTCCGCGCGCTGGAGCGGCAGGGCTACCGGGCCACACCGCAGCGCCGCGCGATTCTACAGAGCCTGCTCAGCACCGGGCGGATCAACGTGCCGGCGGAGGACGTGTGCCGCCGCGCCCGCGCGCTGTGTCCCACCGTGAACCTCGCGACGACATACCGCACGCTCGAGCTGCTCGGCCGGCTCGGGATCGTGCGCCGGCTGACCTACGGCGACGGGCGCGCCGTCTTCTGCGCCAACCCGCAGCCGCACTACCACGGCACCTGTCTGCGCTGCGGCGCCGTCGTCGATCTGCCGCAGGGACGCGTGGCGGAGGTGCTGGAGCGCGAGCAGTCCGGGCTCACCGACCCCGCGTTCGGCGTCGTCAGCCACCGGATCGAGTTCTACGGCTACTGCGCCGCGTGCCGCGAGGTCGGAGCCGGTGCGCTGCTTCCGGAGGACCGCGCCGCCGACCGGAGCCAGGCCGGACGCGGGTGACGCGGTCCCGCTTCCCGCGGCGCGCCCTCGCGGGCGCCGCGGCGATCGTGCTGAGCCTCGCCGGTCTCGGTGCCGTCCCGTCGCCGCGGGCGCGCGCGGCCCCGGTGCCCGCCGGCGCGCAGCCGTTCCCGGCCCTGCAAGGTCCGCTCAACATCACCGCCGATGAGGTCGTGCTCGCGAACACCGGCACGGGCCTGACGGCCCGCGGCCACGTTCGGCTCACGTACCAGACCGGCGTCGCGACGGCCGACGTTCTGCGCCTCCGGCGCGACGACCGCACGGCCCGGCTGACGGGCCACGTCGTCCTCACGGACACGCAGGGCAAGGCGGGAGGGGACGACATCACGGTCACCTTTACCCAGGCGAACCAGGTGAGCAGGATCGTCATGGCCGGCAGCGCGAGCGCGGAGACGAAAGACTACGCGCTCCAGGCCGACCGCATCGCCGCCGACCGTGGGGCCGGCCGGCTCGTGGCCGACCGGCACATCACGATGTTCATGGCGCCCGACCTCATCGTCAACGGCGACCGCCTGGTCTACAATCAAGGCGCTCGTTACGGCGTCATCAGCGGCCACGTCGTGGCGTCGAACCGGGTGGGGCGGATCCTCGGCGACTGGGTGGAGTTCTACCAGAAGCAGGAGCGGGCCACGGTCCACGGCCCGGTGACCGCCGAGGTCTACGGGGCGACGATCACCTCGAGCGTCGCGAACGTGGATTTCGCCAAGTCGGTCGCGGTGTTCACGGGACACACCTTCGTGACGCGCCGCCAGGGCACGCTGACCGCGGACAAGGTCACGATCTACTACCAAACCCGCCGTTTCATCGCCGAGGGCGGGACGCACGCCCACTTCACCGACCTCGAGAGCGACGATAAGCCATAACCGCACCGCCCGCCCCGGTCCGGGGGGTCCGGCCCGCGCAGCCGGCCGCTGGGTGCTGGCCGTCATCATCGGAGCCGCGGTCTTTGAGTTGATCGACGGGCTCAGCGCCGGGTCGGGGTCGTCGCTGAACGGCCGGCCCGCCGGTCCGTTTGCCGGCGTGCTTCTGTGGCTTCCCGTGATCTCCCCCGGCATTGCCGGGTTGGTCGCGGCGTGGGCGGCGCCACCGATGGCGCGCTACGGATTGCTCGCCGCTGTCGGGGCGGTCTGGACGCGGATCGGCGCGGACCGCTTCATCGGCGTCCTGCAGGGCGCGCAACTGCCGCCGGAGACCGGCGTGGTGTTGATCCTTGCGTTTGGCTTGCCGTGGTCGATTACCGCGCTCACAGGGGGGGTGCTGCTCGCCGCCGGGCGCGCGGTGGTCCGGCGACGGTAGCGCCGCCGTGATCTAAACGGCCAGTCCTCGAACTCGGACCAATTTACGGTTGACAGGGTCCGGAGCTACACCGAAGCCTTCCATTGTGTAGGCTCCACAAACTCGCGCCGAAATTGCGGTCGAACTCCAAGTCGCGATAAGACCCCACCCGGCACCCACGTGTAACTCGCGTGCACTATATGTATACATACAAGCGAACAAACATGCAGAGTTCTCGGTTACGGCTCCTCGCCGCGCGTGATGTAGTTGTAGAGCGTCCGGTCCCGGTAGGCGAGGTTGAACTGTATCGCCGCGTCGCGGTTGCGACCGGTGCGGTAGTAGGCCGAGCCGAGCATGTAGTGCAGTACGCTGTTGCTCGGGTCGAGGTGCACGGCGTCTTCCCACTGTGCCACGGTGTTCTTCGCGTCGTTGTGGGTCGAGTACGCGTACCCGAGGTAGCCGTGGTTCATCGCGTTGCCGGGCTCCTGGCGGGTCACCTCCTGCAGCTCCCGGAAGGCCGTGTCGTGATCGCCCGACACCCAGGACGCAAACGCGAGCGAGTACCGGGCGAGCAGATCCTTCGGGTTCTTCTGCACGTCGGCGGACGCGCGCTGAATGATGCGGCGCTCGAGCGCGGGCCGGCCGGATTCGCCGCCCACCATCCGGTCGATCTGTTTGAAGACGTGCCAGCCGTCGATCAGCATGCCTTCGTGGGCGTACACCATCGCGAGCCGGTAGGACGTTTCGGGATCGGGGTGCTGCGCGGCCTGCGCCTTGAGCCCGGGGATCAGGCTGCGCCAGCTCGAGCCCGCCTGCTGCGCCCGTGCGGTGAGCCCGCCGGCCGCGAGGAGCGCGGCGAACAACGCGAGGACGGTCGCGGCGGAGACGGCGAACGGCGTGCGGCGGCGGTGCGTACGCGAACTCATCAGCGGCATCCTCCTATCGGCGACGTTTTCAGTATAACGGATCAGGCGAGGCCGGCGGCATCGCAGGGCGGCCCCGGCGGCACCGAGAACTAGGATCGGCGATGCGTGCCGTTCGGTTCCACCAGCACGGGGGCCCCGAGGTTCTCACCTACGAGGAGGCGCCGGACCCGGTTCCGGGGCCGCATCAGGTGCTCGTCCGCGTGCGCGCCTGCGCGTTGAACCACCTCGACATCCACGTGCGGCGCGGCATCCCCGGGATGAAGCTGCCGCTGCCGCATACGCTCGGCAGCGACGTGGCGGGGGAGGTGGCCGCGGTCGGGCCGGGCGTCACGTCGTGCAAGGCCGGCGATGCGGTCGTCGTCAACCCGGGGCTGAGCTGCGGCCACTGCGAAGCGTGCCTCAGCGGCGACGACAACCTCTGCCGCGAGTACGCGATCCTCGGCGAGCACCTCCCGGGCGGCTACGCGGACCTCGTGGCCGTGCCCGAGGCCAACGTTCTGCCGAAGCCCGCGCGGCTGTCCTTTCGTGAAGCGGCGGCGGTTCCGCTCGTCTTCCTGACGGCCTGGGACATGCTGGTGGCCGGCGCGCGCGTGCGGCCGTCGGAGACCGTGCTGGTCTGGGGCGCCGGCAGCGGCGTCGGCAGCGCCGCGATCCAGATCGCCAAGGAATTCGACGCGCGCGTCATCGCGATCGCCGGCGCGGACTGGAAGCTCGAACGGGCCCGAGCCCTCGGCGCCGACGAGACCATCAATCACGCCACGCAGCAGGTGGGCGACGAGGTGCGCCGCCTGACCGGACGGCGCGGGGTGGACGTCGTCTTCGAGCACGTCGGGCAGGCGACGTGGGAGACGAGCCTCAAGGCGCTCGCCCGCGGGGGACGCCTCGTCACGTGCGGGTCGACGAGCGGCTTCACCGCGCAGACGGATCTGCGCTACGTCTTCGCGCGGAAGCTCCTCATCCGCGGCACCTTCATGGGCGGCAAGGGGACGATGTACGAGATCCTGCGCCTCGTCGAGGCCGGACGGCTGCGTCCGGTCGTCCACGACGCGCGGCCGCTCGAAGACGCGCGGCGTGCGCACGAAGCGATGGAGCGGAGCGAGCACTTCGGAAAGCTGGTGCTGGAGCCCTAAGGCGTCAGCGCCCGGCGCCGATCCACGCGGCGCCGCCTTCCCACACTTCTTTCTTCCAGATGGGCACGGTCTGCTTGAGCGTGTCGATCGCATAGCGGCCGGCCTCGAAGGCCTCGCCCCGGTGCGGTGCCGAGACCGCGACCGCGACGCTGGTCTCCCCGACGCCCAAGCGGCCCGTGCGGTGCGTGATCGCGACGCGGGTGACCGGCCAGCGTTCGGCGACCGCCGCGGCGATCTTCTCGAGCTCCCGGCGGGCGAGCGCGTCGTACGCCTCGTAGACCAGATGGTCGACGCGCCGGCCGCGCGCGTTGTTGCGCACCACCCCGAGGAACAGCACCACCGCGCCGGCGCGCGGGTCCGCGACCGCCGCGAGCACGCGGTCCGTGGAGATCGGCCCTTCCGTCAGCTCGATGGTCACGGTCTGACCGCCGCCGCTGACCGGCGGAATCAACGCGACCTCCGCGGCCCCGTGGAGCGGGCGGTTGCCGCTCACGTACTCGTCGTCGATCGCGTATCCGGACGGCGGCGGGAGGGTCTCGAGACCGGGGTACCGGGCGACGAGCGCCGCCCACAGCGCGGCGCCGTCGGCGTCGTCGCGCAGCGGGAGTTCGACCTGCGAGGCGCCCACGGCTTCCCGGTATGAGGCGAACAGGCGGACCTTGATCTTCACGGCCACGATTCTAGCATAGGAACCATCGGCCGCTCCGGGAAGACTCCACTTGCGGGCCGCCGGTCGTGGAAACCGGGGGCGGCGCGAGCGCGTTACGAAACAAGACGGCAGTCCGAAGTCAGGGACCGTGAGGGGACGGCGGACGTGTTCAACTTTCGACGGATCGCGATTGCCGCACTCGCAGCCGCGGTTGGGGCCGCGGGCGCGTTTCCGGTGGCGGGCCCGATGCCGGCCGCGAACGCGGCGCTCTTCAGCGTCAGCGAGCAGCAGGAGATCCAGATCGGCCGCGAAGTCGAGCGGCAGCTGCGGGCGAAACCGGGCTTCGTCGACGATCCGGGGCTCACGCGGAACCTCAGCGAACTCGGGCACAAGCTCGCCGCGGTGTCCGAGCGACCCAACCTGCCGTGGACCTACCACATTCTCAAGGACACCAGCGTGAATGCGATCGCCGCGCCCGGGGGCTACGTCTTCGCGACGCGCGGCCTCTTCGGGTTTGTGAAGTCCCAGGACGAGCTCGCGTTCGTGATCGGCCATGAGACGACGCACGTGGCGCACCGCCACGCGGTGGATCTGGCACAGAAGGACATGGAGCTGCAGTTCGGCGCGTTGATCGTGACCCAGGTGCTGTTCGGCGGCGGATACCCGGCATACATCCTGAGCCAGATCGGCCGCAACATGATCGACGCCAAGTTCTCGCGCGACAAGGAGTCCGAGGCCGATCACTACGGCGTGATCTACGCGCGCAAAGCCGGCTACGACCCGACGCAGTCGATCGCGTTCTTCGAGCGGCTGCAGGCTCAAGAAAAGACGCAGCCGGGCCTGGCCCGCGCGTTCGAGGACCACCCGGAGACGCCCGCGCGGATCGGCGCGCTGTGCACGGAGCTCGACGGGATGGGATACCACATCACGTGCCCGGTGAAGCCGGCCCCCGCTGTGCGGCCCGGCACGCCGGGCGCCGGATCCGCGCCCGCGCAGCCCGGCGACGCACCGGCGCTGACGCCCGCGCAGGATCACAACTAGCCGCGGCCCGAAATCCCGGGCGTGATCGCGGATCCGTACGCCGCGCCGGGCACCTATCGCAAGGCCCAGCTGCACTGCCACACGACGCGCTCGGACGGGAGCGACGACCCCCGCGTCGTGCTCGAGCGCTACCGCGCGGCCGGGTACACTTTCGTGGTCTTCACCGACCACAATCGCGTCACGGCGTGCGCGGACTTCAACGACGACGCGTTTCTGGCGCTGCCCGGCGTGGAGACCACGATCGCGCGTCCGTTCCGCCCGCTCGGGCCCCACATGGGCCGTCTCGGCGCGCCGGGATCGCTTGCGCCGCGCGGCGCGCAGGCCTGTGTCGACGCGACCGCGGCCGCGGGCGGCGTCGTGTCGCTGCATCATCCCTCCTGGAGCGGCAACTTGTGGACGGGGCGCTGGTCGGCCGACGAGATGGTGGCGCTTCGCGGCTACCATCTCGTCGAGATCAGCAACCATCACAGCGGCACCTGCGCCGATCTTCGACGCTGGACGGCCGCCCTGCGGCGCCGCGGACCCGCGGGCGCGGTCGGGGCGGTGGCGGCGGACGACCTGCACCGCCGGCGGGATCTCAACACAGGGTGGGTGATGGTGAAGACGCCCGACGTGGCGGCGGGGACGTTCCTCGATGCGCTGCGCTCGCTCGCCTTCTACGCGTCGACGGGACCGGCCGCGGAGTTCGGCGTGCGGGACGGGGCGATCGCCGTCCGGACCGACGCGCCGGTGATCCGGTTTCTCGACGCGTCGGATGCGGTCCGCGCAGAGCTGTCCGGTCCGTCCGCCACCTACGAGCCGGCGGGCGATGAGCAATTCGTCAGGGTGGAGTGCGCCGGACGCACGACGACCCGGATGGGCGTCCCCGCGACCGCGTGGTCGCAGGCATTCTGGATCAACCCGGTGTAACGGTTACCCGCGCGGCCGGCGGCGCCGCGCCTTGGGCGGCGCCGCCGGCGCCGCGACACGCGGCGTGCGGACCCCCAGGGCGAGGCGAATGTACGTGGTCAGCATGTGGTTGATCGCGAGGTGCGCGTCCTCGACGATCTGGTAGTCGTCGCTCGGCACGACGATCGCGTGGTCGGCCAACGCCCGCACCGCGCCGCCGTCTCCGCCGAGCAGCGCGAACACGCTCGCGCCCGCGTCGCGGGCCGCCTGCGCCGCGGCGGTGATGTTCGGCGAGTGCCCGCTGACGGAGAGCAGCAGCACCGCGTCGCCGGCGCCGGCGAGCGTCGTGACCTGCTCGGCGAACGCGCTCTCGTAGGCGTCGTCGTTGGCCCAGGCCGTCAGCGTGCCCACCGCCTCGCTGAGCGCCAGCGCGCGCACCCGCGGCGCGCCGGCTCGGGGCGGCCGGCCGAGCGACGACTTGCCGAGGTCAACCGCCATGTGCGAGGCGTTCGCGGCGCTGCCGCCGTTCCCGGCGATGAGAATAAGCCCGCCGGCGCGCGCGGTCTGCCAGAGCCGTTCCGCGAACGCGACGAGATCCGGGGTGTCCACGGCCGCGAGCGCCGCCCGGAGCCGGAAGACATGATCGTCCATCGCCGCCCGCGCGGCGCCCGCCGCGACCTGAGCGACGCCGGCACCAGGACGCCTGGCCGGACTTTTCGCGCCGCCGCGCGCGGCCGGCCGGCGCTTACTCTTCGACATAGATGATGCGGCTCCCAAACGGTTCCAGCTGGATGGGGATGCGGCGCAGCTCCGGAAGCCGCTCCACGATCCGCGGTTGATCCCGGGGCGGGGCAAAGAGGAGCAAGAACCCGCCGCCGCCGGCGCCGACGAGCTTCCCGCCGATGGCGCCGGCGGCCCGCGCCCGATCGTACCATTCGTCGATTTGCGGGTTCGAGATTCCGCTCGCGAGCCCGCGCTTGATCTTCCACCCGGCGTCGAGGATCTCGCCCACCGCGCCGATCCGGCGGTCGAGGACCGCCGTGCGCAGGTCGAGCGCCAGGTCCCGAAGGCGCATCGCGTCGTCGAGCGTCGCGTCGCCGTCCTCCAAGTTTCGCCGCTGCTCGGCGAGAATCGAATCGGCGCGCCGGGTGAGCCCGGTATAGAGCAAGACGAGGTGCGCCTCGAGGTCGCGCCGGAACGCTTCGCCCGGCAGCAGCGGCTCGATGAGCACGCCGTCCGGCTCGAACCGGACGAACTGCAGGCCGCCGTAGGCGGCGATGTACTGGTCCTGTTTGCCGATCGGCTTGCCGAGACGGTCGAGCTCGATCGCGCACGCTTCCTCCGCGAGCCGCTTCGCGCCGGCGTGGCGCCCGGCGAAGGCGTGGAGCGCGTGCAGGAGGCCGACCGTGTAGGTGCTCGAGGATCCAAGGCCGGTGCCGCGCGACGGGATGTCGGAGATCGACGTGATCTCTATGCCGCCGGCGATTCCGGTCATGCGCAGCGCCTCGCGGATCAGTTCGTGCTTGAGGTCGTCGACGCGGTCCACCATCTCGGTGATCGAGTAGCTCGCCCGGATCTTCTCGTCGAACTTGCGGTTGACCGTGATGTACATGTACTTGTTGATCGCCGTCGCGACGACGGCGCCGAATCCGCGGCGGTAGACGGCGGGAAAGTCGGAGCCGCCGCCGGCGAAGCTGATCCGCAGCGGCGTGCGCGTGATAATCACGGCGCAACACATTCGGCCCGCTGCCGTGAAGTCCTGGGCTTCGTGTACAATGAGACACGGTGGGTGGGGATCTTGCGCGTTATAATCCAGGCGTGGCGCGCCCGTCCGCGGAACTCGTCATCGTCTCGAGCGGCCCCGGCGAAGTCTCGACGTGGGCCGTGCCGATGGCGCGCGCCGCGAGGGCGTGGGCCGCCGCCCGCGGCGAGGCGCTCACGCTGTCGCTCGTGCTGCCGCCGTGCCAGTTTGCGAGCGGCCAGGAAGCGGCCTTCGCCCGGCGTCAGGGGCTCTTCGCCCGCGTGCTGGGCCCGCGGGACACGCTCGCCGTGGTGACCGGGCTCCGGCGGCTTGCGCTCGCCGCTCCCGGCTGCGTACTGCACCTCGGCGGCGACCTGTGGTACTCGTCGACGGTGGCCCGCCGTGCCGGCGTGCCCGCGTACGCCTACGTCGAAACCGCGTTGATCCGGTCGCGGGCGCATCGCTTCGCCGGTGTCTTCGTGCCGTCGCAGATCCTGGCCAACGAACTCGCGGCGGCGGGCGTGCGCGCGGATCGGGTCGCCGTCGCCGGGGACCTCCGCGTCGACGCGCTGGCCCGGGCGCGGTCGACGGTCCGGCCGGCGCACGACGGCGTGCGGGTCGCGCTCTTTCCGGGCAGCCGGCGCTGGATCGTGGGCGGGTTCCTGCCGTTCCTCTTGCGGACCGTCGACGCGATGCACGCACGCCGCGGCGACCTCGCCTTCACGTTGATCGCGTCCCCGTTCCTCCGCCGCGACGCGATCGACAGCGCCCTCGACGGCCGGCGCGCGGACCTCCGACGGCTCGGCATCACCATCGTCGACGGCGACGACCTCGGCGCCGCCGCGAACGCCGACCTCGCGATCACGCTGCCCGGCACCAACACCGTGCAGCTCGCGGTCCTGGGTGTGCCGATGCTCGTCGTGCTGCCGCTCGACCGGCCGGGCCGGATCCGGACCGAAGGCCTGAGCGAGTGGCTCGCCCGGATTCCGGGGCTCGGCGGCGCCATCAAAGGCGTGATGGCGTGGCGGTTTCTGCGCCGGCCGCACGCGCTGGCCTGGCCCAACCGGGAGGCGGGACGCATGATCGTGCCGGAGATGGTCGGACGCCTCGACCCGGCGGACGTGGCGCGGCGCGCGCTCGCGATGCTCGACGACCGCGGCGGCCTCGAGACGACCGCGCGCGATCTTCGCGACGTGTACCACACGCCGCCCGGCGTCGCCGAGCGCATGCTGGACGTCATGGCGCCGGCGCTGACGGCGGCCACCGGGCGCCCCGCGGTGCTCGCGTGACTCGTTCGGACGGAGTTCCGCGTTCGGCGTGACGCCGCGTCTGCTGATCGTCAGCAACGGCTACGGCGAGGACCTCGAGGCGGCGCAGATCGTCCGGGCGCTGCCGCCGGGCCGCGTCCAGGTGGCCGCCTTCCCGCTCGTCGGCCTCGGCCACGCCTATCCCGCGGGCGTGGAGCTCCTCGATCCGCGGCGCGACTTTCCAAGCGGCGGCTTCGGCCTCCGCGCCGGATGGCGCAGCATGTGGGAGGACGTGCGGGCGGGCTGGGTGGCGTTCTGGCGCCGCCAGCGGCAAACGCTGCGCGCGCAGCGGGGACGGGCGGGGCTCGTGCTGGCGGCGGGCGACGTCTACTGCCTCGGCATGGCCGCGGCGGCCGGCGGCCCCACCGTGTATCTCGCGCTCCCGAAGTCCGAGTACGTCGCGCCGCACTCGCCGCTCGAGCGGTCGCTGATCCGGCGGTACGCCGCGCGCGTGTTCGCACGGGACGAGGTCACGGCGGACGCGTTGCGCCGGCAGGGCATCGCGGCGGCATACGTCGGCTTCACGCTGATGGACACGCTCGCGCTTACGGGCGAGCGGTTCGGCCTCGCCGACACCCGGCCCGTCGTCACGGTCCTGCCGGGCAGCAAGCCGCCCGCGTTCGACAACCTCGTCCTGCTGCTCCGCGCGATGGATCTCGCGGCGGCCCGGTTGACGCCCGCGCCGGCCGTGCTGGTCGCCTGGCCGCCCAACCTCGCGCCCGAACGCCTGCGGCGGACGGTCGAAGCGGCGGGCGGCGCGTGGACGGACCCTCGGCATTTCCGGATGGGTCCGCTCGACGTGACGGTCGACTCCGCGCACTTCGCCGACGCGCTCGCGCGGGGCGCTCTGGTCCTCGGCATGGCCGGAGCGGCGCACGAGCAGGCGGCGGGGCTCGGCAAGCCGATCGTGGCGTTTCCGGGGACCGGCCCGCAATTCACGCCGGCGTTTCTCGCGGAACAGCAGCGCCTGCTCGGCGACGCGCTGGTCGCGGTGGCCTCCCCCGAGGAGGCCGCCGCGGCGGTCCTGCGCCTCTTGCGTGATCCGGCGGAGCGCGAGCGGCGGGGACGGGTCGGCCGTGACCGGCAGGGCGGTCCGGGTGGCGCCGCCGCGATCGCCCGGTATCTCCTCGAGCGGCTCGCGGCCTAGCCCGGCGGCCGATGCGGGACCGTGAACGCGTGTGGGCCGCGGCCGTGCTGGCGGCCGCCGTCGTTCTCACGTTCTACCGGCTCGGCGCGGGAACGCTGTGGGACCAGGACGAGACGAAGTACGCGCAGGTCGCGCGCGAGATCCTCCAGACCGGCGACCCGATCACCCTGCACGTGAACGGCGCCCCGTGGTACGTGCACCCGCCGCTCTACATGTGGCTGACCGCGGCGACCGGCCGCATCGCCGGCTTCAGCACCCTCACGGTGCGGTTGTGGTCCGGCGTGTTCAGCGTGACGGCGGTGTACGCGACGATGCTGCTCGGCCGCGCGCTCTTCAACGCGCGGACCGGCATCCTCGCGGGCGCGGTGCTCGCCGTGACGTTTCACTTCCTCGTGCAGTCCCGTCTCGCCGTGTTCGACACCGTGCTGCTCGCGTTCATGCTGCTCGCGGCGTACGCGGCCGTGCGGGGCTACCAGACCGGGCGTCGCCGCGACTATCTCCGATTTTTCATCTTGGCCGGGCTCGCCACGCTGACGAAAGGCCCGATCGGGCTGGTGCTGCCGGGTCTCGCGATGGCGGCGTTCGTCTCGGGGCGCCGCGCCTGGGGGCGGTGGCGCGAAGTCCCGTGGGCGGCCGGGCTCGTCCTGTACGCCGTGATCGGCCTGTCCTGGTACGCCGCCGAGGCGGCGCTGCACGGAGGAACCTTCGTTCGAACGGTGCTCGGCTACTACGGCGTCGGCCGGTTCTTCGGCGTGGTCGAGAACCAGGCGGGGCCGTGGTACTACTACCTCCCCATTCTCGTCATCGGGGGATTCCCGTGGACCGCCTTTTGGCCCGCGGCCGCGGTCTGGCACTGGCGGCGCCGCCGCGAGGACGGCAGCCTCTTCGTGCTGCTCTGGTGCGGCATCGTGATCGTCTTCTATTCGCTCGCGCAGACGAAGCTGCCCAACTACGTGCTGCCGGTCTACCCGCTCGCCGCGGTCGGCGTGGCGGCGATGTGGGACGGGGTGCTCGACCGCGCGCCGCAGACGCGCGCCGGGTGGCTCGTGATCTCCGCGGTGCTGCTCGGCGTTGTCGTCGCCGCGCTCGAGGCGGGCATCGGCCGCTACCTCGGTCACCTGTACCCGCAGCAGTACCGCGAGTTCAGCCGGGTGTTGATTCCGCCCGCCGTCGCGCTTGCCGCCGGCGTCGCGGTCGCGATCGCACTGCTGGTCACCGGGCGCCGGGCCGGCGCGCTCGCGGCGCTGTGCGCCGCGATGGCCCTGACGTGGCTCGGCGTCATCAGGTGGGTCATGCCGCTCGTCGAGACGCAGAAGCCGATGCCCGTCGCGGCCCGGGCGATCGCTGCGGCATGGCGGCCCGGCGACCGCATCCTCGGATACCGGCTGGACATCTACTCGTCGTTGATCTACTACTCGGGGCACCGCGTCGAGTGGCTGGACACGCCGCTGGAACTGGCCAACGACGCGTGCCTGCCGGGCCGGGCGTTCATCGTCATCGCCGCGTCGGAGCGGGCGCGCGTCGCGCTTCCGACGGGTCTCGCGCGGTTAACGGGGCGTGACGGGATCGACGTGCTCGTGAAGCCGGCCGGCCTCAAGTGCCCGTAGCGCCTGCTACCTGGCCGACTCCTCCGTCCGTCCCGTCGCCGGCGTTACATAGGTGACGTCGCCGCGGCCGGTCGCGGGCCGCACGGCCCCGGGCGACACGGCGCCGTCCGGTGTCGGGTCCGGCGTGCGAAGCGCCCGAAACACGCCCTCGTAAAACGCGTCCCAGAGCAAGAAGCTGTAACATTCATTGAGGATCAAGAGCCACCGGCGCTTTTCCGCCCGCGGCACGATCCACCAGATCCACGGCGCGATCAGCGGCGTCCGGTACACCAGCCACTTCACCGGCAGCATGAACGACGCGATTTCGAGAAAGATGCCGATCCGCGCCGCCCGGCGGTATTTCCGCCAGAAGTAGACCGCCCCGACGCCCGCCTGCCGGAGCTTCTCGCGCACGCCCATCAGGTCTTCGACGTGGTGGTGGTGGCCGAGCGCCCGCGGTTCGTACTCGAACCGGGTCCCGCGCTCGTGCATCCGGATCGCGAGCTCGATGTCCTCCCAACCGTACCCGCTGAACGTTTCGTCGAACCCGCCGGCGTCCAGCACGTCCTCCCGCAGCATCGAGCAGTTGCGCGTCGTCACGTGGAAGGGCGAGAGGTCGCGGCGCCGCCGGATCGTGAGGTCCGGCGTCATCTCCTTGACCAGCATGAACGGGGTGACGCGCGACTCGGGATGTGTGACCGTCCGGCCCTGGACGCCGCGCCGGGCGGCGCCGGGCGGGTAGTGGCCGTGATGCTCGGCGAGCAGCGTCGGGGCGGCCCACAAGTCGGAATCGAGAAAGACGACGATCCGGCCCCGGGCCGTCCGGACCCCGAGGTTGCGCGCGGCGGAGCGTCCGCGGTTTGCCTGGCTCACGCGGCGGACGGCCGCGCCCGGCTGCGCGGCCAACTCGTCGAGCATCTGGGCCGTGCCGTCGGTGCTGCCGTCGTCGACGACGACAATTTCGTAAAGATCGGCGGCCAGCGTCTGCCCGCGCAGATGCCGGACCGTTTCCCGCAGGACGTCGCGGTTGTTGTAGGTGGGGATGACGACGCTAATTTCCATGCGCGCGCGACCCGGGGCGCATCTGACCGTTCTCGAGCAGGTGCGCCAGGTAGTGGGCGTTCAGCACGCCCGACAGGAGCAGCCGCCCGAGGCCCGGCATGCCGGCGCGGTCCGCCCGGCGCACCCATCCCTCCACGTTCTCGGGCCCGACGAGGCCGAAGAGCCGCTGCACCGAGTTCAGCGCCAAGTGAAAGGGCGTGAACTGCAGCGCGAAGCGCGCCTCGAGCGTGGGGTGCTTCTCGTAGAACAGCCACGCGGTCCGCGCACGGTCGGCCTCTTTCCGGAGCAGACCGTCGAGGCTGCCGGGTGAGACCTCCTCGTGATAGTGGTAGAGGGCGGCGTCGCGGCGGTAGAACCGCCGCAGGCCGAGCTTGCGCAGGCGGAATCCCAGATCGAGGCCTTCCCAGCCGTACGGATAGAACACCTCGTCGAACAGGCCCGCCCGGTCGAGGTGCGTGCGCCGCACCGACGCGTTGTCCGTATCGAAGTAGGCCGTCGACAGGTCGAGGATCCCGGCGCGGACCGCAAAGGGCCGGTCGATCGACCGGGTGAGGATGACGGGGCCGCGGCCGACCGCCTTCGGGTGCGCCTCGTGGATCGCGAGATGCGCCGCGAGGTACGTCGGCGCCGCGAAATTGTCGCTGTCGACGAAGACGATGACGTCCCCGCGCGCCTGCCGGATGGCGTGGTTGCGCGCTCCCGGCACGCCTTTGCGCTCGGTGAGGAAGAACGGCCGCACCGCGCAGCGGGATGTCCGGACCGCGGCCTCGATCACGCCGCGCGTCTCGTCGGTCGACGCGTCGTCGACGACGAGGATCTCGTAGCGATCGGGCGCGAGCGTCTGCTCGGAGAGATAGCGCAGGCAACCGGCCACCATCGCGGCCCGGTTGCGCGTCGGGGTGATGACGCTCGCGGTGAGGCTCAAGGGGCGGCCGCCGGCGTCTCGCCCGCGCGGCGCGCGGTTCCGGCCGGCACGGGCGCCGCCTCTTCGAGCAGCTGGCTGCGGACGAGCCGGCTGTAGGGTCCTTCGTGCGACGCCAGCTCGTCGTGGCGCCCGGTCTCGACGATCCGGCCGTCCAGCATGACGATGATGCGGTCGGCGCTGCGCACGGTGGAGAGGCGGTGGGCGACGATGAAGGTCGTGCGCCGTTCGGTGAGCCGGGCCATCGCCTCCTGGATCGCCTCCTCGGACTCCGCGTCGAGGGCGGACGTCGCCTCGTCGAGGATGTAGACGGCCGGATCGAGCAGCACGGCGCGCGCGAGCGCGAGCCTTTGGCGCTGCCCGCCCGAGAGCTGCATTCCGTCCTCGCCGAGGGAGGTGTCGTAGCCGCGCGGCAGGGCGGCGATGAAGCCGTGCGCGTTGGCCACCCGCGCCGCGTCTTCGATTTCCGCGCGCGACGCCGACGGCCGGCCGTAGGCGATGTTCTCTGCGATGGTGCCGGCGAACAGGATCGTCTCCTGCGGCACGAGTCCGATCTGCGCGCGCAGCGAGGCGATCCGGACGCGCCGGAGGTCGTGGCCGTCGATCGCCACCGTCCCGCCGGTCGGATCGTAGAAGCGCGGGATGAGGTTCACGAGGCTGGTCTTGCCGGCGCCGCTCGGCCCGACGATGGCGACGTGCTCGCCCGGTTCCACCTCGAACGTGATGGTGCGCAGGGCGAGCCGGTCCGGCTCGTACGCGAGCGAGACGTTCGTGAAGCGCACCCGCCCGGCGATGCGCGGCATGGGGATCGCGTCCGCCGAGTCCCGCACCGTCTCAGGGACGTCGAGCAGCTCGTAGACGCGCTCGAGCCCGGCCATGGCCTGCCGCGCTTCGGAGTACAGGCGCGTGAGGCTCATCGCCGGGTCCATCGCCAGCGCGAGGTATCCCAGGAACGCCAGCAGCGACCCCGGGGTCATCTCGTGGCGCGCCACGTACTGCGCACCGGCCCACAGCACGAGCACCAGCGCGAGGGCGGTGAGGAGGCTGACCAACGACACCTCCACCGCGATCAGCCGCCGGATCCCGTAGTTGGCCAGGAACGTGCGCTCGTTCTCTCGATCGAACCGCTGCTCCTCGCGTCCTTCCTGGACGAACGCACGGATCACGCGCGCCCCGATCACCGACTCCTTGATCAGCGCGGTGAGCGACGCCACCTGCCGCTGCGCCCGGGCGGAGATCTTGTGCACCTCGCGGCCGAAGAGGCGCGCCGCGAGCACGAACGCCGGCAGCGCGACGAAGGTGAGCACGGCGAGCCGCCAGTTGATCAGAAACACCATCACGATGATGCCGGCCAGCGTGAGGGCGGTGGTGATCACGTCCACGATCCCGCCGAGCAGGCGCTGCTCGACGAGCTGCGTGTCCTGAATCGTGCGCGAGATCACTTCGCCGCTGTGCCACGCGGCAAACCGCGCGAGCGACCAGCGCTGCACGCGCTGGAAAATGCGCGCCCGCAGATCGGCGACGAGGCGGTGCCCGACGAACGCGAGCAGCGACAACTGTACGTAGAGACAGATGCTGCGGAACGCGTAGATGCCGAGCACGATGAGCGCGGCGTGGTTGAGGATGCCGAGGCTGCCGGTCTGGATGACGCGGTCCGCCTGCTCGCCGAGATACCGGGGCACGTACAGCCAGGCGACGGCGACCAGCACTGCCGCGCTGACGCCCCCGACCAGTTGGACCATATACGGGCGCAGAAACACCGCGAGCCGCCGCAGGTCGGCCATGCCGCCATTATACACGCCGCGCGGGTCCGGAATCGGGCAGGATAAGGGCATGAATGAAGCAGCGACGGCGCGACTTTGAGGGCGTGCGCCGGCGATCGTTGGGAATTTCGGCCTCGGTTTGACCGCGGTCCCGGGGCGTTTCATGGTATAGTTAGTCGGTTGGGCACGGCCGGGCGCGTACGCTCGGCCGGACCGCGTGTACCGAGGGGGGTCGGATGGCTCGCGTTTCCCGGTGTCTCGCATTCCTGACCGTGGTCGCCTTCGTCGCCGGGCTGCTGGTGCCCGCCGGGGCCGAGCCGCAGAGCACGTCGACGCCGGAGCTGCGAACGCTGTTCAGCCACCTGCTCGGTGATCCGCCGCTGATCCACATGGAAGCGATCCCGGACATCTACGACGGCGGCTACGCGCGCGTGAGCGTCTACGGGCGCCACGTCATCATCAAGGGCATGCTGATCGACGAACTGTGGATCAAGCTCGTCGGCGTATCGTTTGATCCGGCGGAACTCAAGCGCGGCAATCTGAAGGTCACGGATATCCGCGACAACGCGATCTACGGCAGGCTATCGCTCGCCGCGGTCCAGGACTACCTAAACAAGCAGGCGGCGGTCAAGGACGTGCAGTTGGGCGTGAACGCCGAGGCGATCACCGGCGCGGCCACGGTCGTCTACAACGGGGTGCCGGCGCGCGTCCGGATGCAGGGCGTCTTCCAGGTCTACGGTGATCCGGAGGTGTTCTTCCACATCCAGGCGCTGTCGGTGAACTCGATCCCGGTGCCGTACGTCCTGGCCGCGAACCTCGAGCGCCAGATCAACCCGGTCGTCGACTTTCGGACGTGGCCCGTGCAGTTCAAGATCCGCACGTTCAAGCAGACGCCGGAGGGCTTCGTGCTCAGCAGCCAGCGCGACTTCGCCCAGCCCTGCAACGCCTGCGGGGGACCGCCGCTCCAGCTCGTCCCGTGACCGCCGCCGTTTCACACCCGTTCCGCGCCCGGCTCGCGCGCGGACCGCTACTGTGCGACGGTGCGATGGGCACGCTGCTCTACGCGAGGGGCGTGCCGTTTGACCACTGCTTCGACGCGCTGAACCTGACCGACCGCGAGCGTGTCCTCAACATCCACCTCGACTACCTGCGCGCCGGCGCCGAGATCATCGAGACCAATACGTTCGGGGCCAACGCCTTCAAGCTCACTCAGCACGGCCTCGCCGACCGCGTCCGGGACATCAACCGGCAGGGCGCCAAGATCGCGAAGGAGACGCGCGACATCTTCGGCCGCGCGTTCTTTATCGCCGGGTCCGTGGGGCCGCTCGGACGCCCGATGGCGCCGTTTGGACGGATCACGCCGGCGGAGGCCCGGAGCGCGTTTCGCGCCCAGATCGACGCGCTCGTCGAGGGCGGGGTGGATATTCTGATCCTCGAGACGTTCGCCAACCTGAGCGAGCTGCTCGAGGCGGTCGCGGCGGCGCGCGAGGCCTGCGACCTGCCGCTCGTCGCGCAGATGACGTTCACGGAGGACGGCCGTACCCAATACGGCCACGGCGCCGCGGAGGTCGTCGCCGCCCTCGAGGGCGCCGGCGCCGACCTCGTGGGCGCCAACTGCAGCGTCGGCCCCGTACCGATGCTCGAGGTCATTCAGCAGATGTCGTCCGTCGCGCACGTACCGCTCTCGGCACAGCCGAACGCCGGGTTCCCGACGTTCGTCGAGGGCCGGTACATCTACCTGTCGTCGCCCGAACACATGGCGACCTACGCGAAGAAGATGGTCGACGTGGGTGTCCGGCTGATCGGCGGCTGCTGCGGCACGACGCCGGAGCACATCGCGGCGATCCGACGGGCGATCGCGCAGGTCGCCGCGGCGCGTGAGCGGGCCGTTCCGGAGGCGGCGCCGGCGGCTCCGCGCGACGAGGCGCCGCCGGCGGTCGGCCAGCCGAGCGAGCTCGCGCAGAAGCTGCACCGGTCGTTCGTCATCAGCGTGGAGGTGGATCCGCCGAAGGGCCTCGACGCTACCAAGGACCTCGAGGGCGCGCGGCTGCTCAAAGAGGCGGGCGCGGACGTCATCGACGTCGGCGACAGCCCGATCGGCCGCGTGCGGATGAGCGCGCTCGCGATGTGCTACCTGATCCAGCGGCACGTCGGGATTGAAACGATCATTCACTTCACGACCCGCGACCGCAACGTCGTGGGCCTGCAGGCCGACCTGATCGGCGCGCACGCGATGGGCGTGCGCAACGTGCTTGCGCTGACCGGGGAACCGCCGCGCGGCGACTACCCAAACGTCACCGCGGTCTACGACGTCGACAGCGCCGGCCTGATGCGAATCATCAAGCGCTTCAACGAGGGCCTCGACCTCGCCGGGAAATCGATCGGACACCCGGCGCGATTCCTCATCGGCGGGGCGCTCGACATGACGACCGCTACGCTCGACCGCGAACTGCCGAAGATGGAAAAGAAGCTCGAGGCGGGCGTGGACTTCTTCATGACGCAGCCGATCTACGAGCCGGAGACGCTGGACCTGTTTGAGCGACGGGTGGGGCGGCTGCCGGTGCCGGTGCTGGTCGGCGTGCTGCCTCTTCAGAGCTTCCGCCATGCCGAATTCTTACACAATGAGGTGCCCGGCATCACGATCCCCGACTGGGTGCGGGATCGCATGCGGGTCGCCGGTAACGCCGGTCGCGACGAGGGCTTCCGATTGGCCCGGGAACTGTTGGACGGTCTCGTCGCGCGGATCGACGGTGCCTACCTCATGCCGTCGTTCGGACGGTACGAGGTGTGCGCGGCGCTGGTGCGCGAGATTCGCGCGCGCGTCGGGACGGAAGGAAAGATCGCCCGAATCTGATCGCGCCAAAGCCGGTGGACACATGCCCGGATCCCAACGTCGCTGGCACGTCTTGAAAAGAGCGGCTGCGGTGGCCGCGGTGGTCGGGTACGTCGTGAACGCGGCGCACTTGGAGGCAACGGCGCCGCCTCGGGGGGCGGCGACAGCGGCGCCGCTACCTCCGACGCCCCCCGCCGCGGGAAAGGCATGGGCGCTCTACAGACGCCCGAGCATGTCTCTCACGTGGGTGAAGACGCAGCGCGTGTTCCCCGATGCGGAATCGTGCTTCCGGGCGGAGGATACACTTCACAATCGTGATCAGACCTATGTGTACGACTGCGATCCGACCTGAAGGGCCGGCATTGCGCCGATACCCGCATCACGGGGCATAACAAATCTGGAACCCTGCCGGGACGGCCCCACGTACGTACAGTCGAGGCGTCACCGGAAGAGGGCGCAGAACCCGATGCGAAATCTCATTCTTGGTCTCGTTGCGATACTGGCGCTGTCGCTGGCCCCGCACGCCGGCCTTGCGCAGGCGGGCGTCCAAGTCTACGTGGACGGCCAACCCGTCAACTTTGACGTGCCGGCCACCGTGATTGACGGACGGGTGCTCGTGCCCCTTCGGGGCGTCTTTGAGCGCCTGGGCGCGACGGTCGACTACGATGCCCCGACCCAGCACATCGTCGCGCTGCGGGGAAGCCAGGCGGTCGAGTTGACGGTCGGCTCGCGCCAGGCGGTGGTCAACGGTCAACCCGCGTTGCTCGACGTGCCGGCGTTCACGATCGCCGGACGGACCATGGTGCCGCTACGGTTCGTCAGTGAAGCCCTCGGCGCAGACGTGCGGTGGGTGGACGCGAGCCGCACTGTTCTGATCAGCTCGGCCGCGGCGGTGGCCCCCGCGCCGCAGCCCAGTCCGCCGCCCCCGCCGCCGGTTTACGTGCCCCCCGCGCCGCCGCCGGTGTCTGCGCCGCCCGCCCCCCAGCCGTTGCCCCCGATCAACGGCCAGCTCGTAGCGGTCGTCACGGGCACAAGCCCCTACATCGTCGTCGCCGCGGGAGGCCAGCAATACAAGCTGGCCGTGACGCCGTCGACGATTGTCGCGCGCTACAACGCCGATACCCGCGCGGGCGGGCCTGTCGGCGTTCAGGCGCTGCAGCCGGGAGACGCGGTGAACGTCACGACGGATGCGCAGTACGCGGCCACGCGGGTCACGGCCTTCTACCGCCTCCCCGCGCCGGCGCCTCCGCCGCCGCCTCCGGCGCCTGCGCCGGCACGACCTTTCGCCGTGCAGACTGTGGCGGGCCGGATCGTTGACGCCAATTTGCAGGCACGCACGGCCCGGCTGGACAACGGCCGAACCGTCACGGTTCTGAACGACGCCTACATCCTGCACAACGGCGGCCGGGCCGGCTTCGGCGCGGTCGCGGCCGGCCGCCTCGGCCGCTTCTGGGTGCTGGACGGCGACCAAGCCGTGGCGGTCGAGATCACGCAGCGCATGGAGATCCGGACCGTGCAGGGCGCGATCGTGGACGCGAACTTCACGGCACGGACGGTCAAACTGGCCGACGGCGAGATCTTCACCGCGCCGGCGAACCTGCACGTGACGCGCAACGGCGGCGCCACTGATTTCGGCGCGGTCGCGTCCGGTCGGATCGGCCGGCTGTGGGTCGTCGACGGGACGCGTCAGGTCGTGGCCATCGATCTTCTGGACGCCGCGGCCGGTCCCGGCGCCTTTCCCGCCGTCGGGTTCACCGAAGGCGAGATCGTCGACGCGAACTTCCGGGCCCGCACCGTGCGCCTGGCGAACGGACAGACGCTCGCGGTGGCGGGGGACGCCTTCATCGCCCGCGACGGCGGGCCCACGGACTTTGGCGCGGTGGCCGCCGGCCGCTACGGGCGGTTTTGGGTGACGACGGGGACCACGCAGGCCTTTCTCGTGGACCTGAGCGAGCCGATCACGGTGCGGACGGTCAGCGGCCGGATCGTGGACGCAAACTTCCGTGCCCGCACGGTACGGCTGGCGAACGGACAGATCTTCACCGTCGCGCAGAACGCCTACATCGCGCGCAACGGCCTCCGCACCGACTTCGGCGCCGTCGCGGCGGGCCGTTCCGGCACGTTCTGGATTATCCAGGGCACCAACGAGGCGTTCCTCGCGGACCTTCGAGACCAGTAGCGGGTCCCTAGACGCCCGCGACTTCACGCACCACCGATATGACGGCGTCCACGTGATCGTCCCAGGAGAACTGCCGCGCGCGGCGGCGGCCCGCGAGCGCGAGCCGGGCGGCCAGGGCTTTGTCGTGCGCGAGACGCGCGATCTCGCGCGCGAGCGCCGCGGGGTCGCGGGCCGGATAGTAGACCGCGGCGTCGCCGCACATCTCATGGTTGAGCGGTAGGTCCGCCGCGACGATCGGCAGTCCGGTGGCCATGGCCTCGACGAGCGGAAAGCCAAACGACTCGCACAGGCTCGGGTACACGAACAACTCGGCCGCCTCGTACACCCGATGCACGGCTCCGTGCGGCACGCGTCCGAGCAGCCGTACATTGGTCTCGAGCCGGTGCGCACGGATAAACGCGAGGTAGCGCGGAAAGCCCTCCGGCCAGTCCTCCCGGGCCACCGTCAGCCACGTCGTCGCGGGGAACGCGAGTTCGTCGCGGAGCACGCGGCCGGCCTCCAGGAGGATCTCGATCCCCTTGTACGAGGCGGCGTGTGACACGTACAAGAGGCGCGCGCCCTCGGACCGGGCGATTTCGGCCGCCGCCGCGTCCGGCAGCGCGGCCTCGCCGCGGAAGGCCGCCTCCGCGAACCCGTGCGGGATCACCCTGAACTTCGCCGGCGGCAGGCCCGGATAACACGCGCGAATCATGTCCCGCATCGCCGCCGACGGTGTGACGATCCGGTGGGCTCCCCGCATCACGGCGTGCGCGAGCGCCCGCGTCGCGGCCACGTTGAGCGCCCGCGCGCCACGAACCGTCTCGAGGTGAAACGGACAAAAGTACACGGGGTTGCGCTCCAGCACGACCTGCGGCACCGGCGATCGAATCGGACCAAAATTGAGGAGTGACAGTAGCGCGTCCGCGGACTCCCGGACCGCGACCCGGGCGACGCCCCACTGGTCCCACGCGGCGTGAGCGGCGCGGTTGCGCAGCGTCCCGGCGTCGACGAGCCGGACGTTCGGGGGCAGTCCGGGCAGCCGCCATTCCGAGTTGACGCAGGCGATGAACGCGTCGTCGGGGTACCGCCGTCCGGCGGTCTCGAGGAAATTGGGCAGATGCGTGGCCGCGCCGCCCATCCGCGCGGCCACCGCGTTCACCACGACGCGCAGCGGGCGGCTCACCGCCAGACCGTCATGCCGGGACGCAGCCACGCCCGGGCCGGGGCCCACGGGGGCGCGGCCGGGTCGCCGTAGCCGCCGAGGTCCGCGATGCGCGTCCGGACCTGCGCCCATGCCCCGGGCGCAATTTGCACATAGTGGTGGCGCGCGAACTGCCGGCGGAGCGCGTCGTCGATCGCGTAGTACGGCTCCTGGCCGTGGCCGTAATCGTTGAGGACGACGTAGTCGTACGTCTCCGGATCGATCTTCCAGCGGACGTCGCCGCCGGTGATGTCGATCCACGCGGGGTCGCCGCCGGCGTAGAACATCGTCTGCGGCGTATCTACGATCGTGGACCCAGGCGGAAGCGCCGCGACGATCTTCGCCGAGTAGAACGGCGACGGATCGATCGGCGGCACGTGCGCCATCGAGGCCCGCGCGATGCGGTCCGTCATCGGATCCCAGACGTCGTAGGCGACGGTCAGACCCGCGACCACCACGAGCGCCGCCGCGAGCGCCCGCGGCGACGGCGTTGGAGCCCGTCTCGCGGTCCACGTCCAAAGACCGGTCGCCGCGACGACCGTCAACAGATACGTGGCGGGCAGATCGTAGTAGCGGTTCACGAGGCTGTCCCACGGCGCCAAGAGATACAGGAGCACCCACGGCAGGCACCACACCCAAATGGTGCGAAATCCGCCGCGCCACCGCCCCGCGGTCCCGAAGCCCGCGAGCATGAGAAGAAACACGGCGATGAACAGATGCGCTTCCACGGCGAGCGGGATCTCCGACGTGGCCTTGGCGATTCCGCGCAAATCCCAGTCCCGGAAGAAGAAGCGCTTCGTGAACCCGGAAGACGCCTGGAACGACAGCCAGCCGACCGCGATCCAGAGCAGGCTCGGCAGCGCCGTGATCAAGGCGAAGCCGGCGGCCCGCGCCCCCGCGGGGGCACGGGCCGCCGGGCGGGCGGGCCACCACATCACGAGAAACGCCGGGTACAGCAGCAGCGTCGTGAATTTGACCCAGACCGCGGCGGCGAGCCACACCCCGGCCCACAGCGCGTCGCGCCCACGGCGAGCGTCGCGGTATCGCAGCATCAGTACCGCGGCGGCGAGCGCGAAGCAGATGCTGAGCGTGTCGAGCTGCACGTTCTGCGAGAAGTAGATCAGGCCGGGCGCGACGGCGACGAACGCGGCGGCCACGAGCGCGATCTGCTCGCTTCGCGCGAGGCGCCGCGCGAGCGCGGCGATCAAGGGAACGGCCGCGATCCCGGCGAGGACGATAGGCAGCCGCGCCGCCGCCTCCGACGGGCCGAACACCTTCATCGAGGCCCAGATGAGCCACGGCCCGCCCGGTGAAAACGTCCGGTCCACGCCGAGCTCGTTGTGCTGGGACCAGAGTCCGTAGCGATCGAAGTTGAGCGCCGTCATGGCGTAGTGTCCCTCGTTCCACGCCATCAGGCGGTTGAAGGGCCGCGCGATGTGCGCCACCCGCAGCGCCGCGCCGAGCAGTGTGACCGCGACGAGGCCGATCCGGTAGACGCCGGCGGAAAAGTGCGCGCCGTCCCAGGGCGCGGGGCGATCCCGTGCGCCGGTCATCCGGAGACGGTCGCCCTCGAGGCGCCGCGGTCACGCATGGCGGCATTATACGATGCGCCCGCCGGGCCCGCCTCTCGACCGGCGGGCGCGGCCCGATTTTTCGCGCGGAGGCGGTAGGGGCGGATGCAGGCGAGGACAAACCTTCTCCCTATGAGCCTACCCGCGCAGATCTTTCGCGAGTACGACATCCGCGGCGTGGTCGGCCGCGACCTCGACGCGGAGGTGGCGGAGAGAGTCGCGCGCGCGTTCGGCGTGTTTCTCGAGCGAGAGGGCGTCCGGCAGGCCGCGGCCGGCCACGACAACCGCGCGAGTTCCCCGGAGCTATACGCGGCCGCGATCCGCGGCCTCGCCGCGTCCGGATGCGACGTGGTGGGCGTCGGGCTGGCGTTGACGCCGATGCTGTACTTTGCGATCCACCACTTCGAGTTGCGGGGCGGGATGATGGTCACGGCCAGCCACAACCCGCCGGAGTTCAACGGGTTCAAGCTCGGCCTCGGGCCCGGTACGCTGTACGGCGACCAGATCCAGGAAGTGCGGGGGCTGGCCGAGTCGGCGGGTGGGGCGGCCGGCCGCGTCGGCGCGGTGGAGATGCGGGACGTCTATCCCGCGTACCGGCACACGTTGATGGAGCGGATCCGGCTCGACCGGCGCCTGCGGGTTGTCCTCGACTGCGGGAACGGCACCGCGGGGGCCTTCGCGCCGGACGTCTTGCGGGCGTGGGGCTGCGACCTGATCCCGCTGTACTGCGACCCCGACCCGACGTTTCCGCACCACCACCCCGATCCCGTCGCGCCCGAGAATCTCACCGATCTCATCCGCGTCGTCCGGGAACAGCGCGCCGACGTGGGGATCGGTCTGGACGGCGACGGCGACCGGATCGGCGTCGTCGACGATCGCGGATCGATTCTGTGGGGCGATCTCTTGATGGCCCTCTACTGGCGCGAGGTGCTGGCCGCCCATCCCGGCGCCCTCGCCCTGGTCGAGGTGAAATGCTCCCAGGCGCTGATCGACGAGGTCCGCCGTCTCGGCGGCCGGCCCGAGTTTACGCGGACCGGCCACTCGCTGATCAAGGCCCGCATGCGGGAGGCCGGGGCCGTTTTCGCGGGGGAGCTGTCCGGACATATGTTCTTCGCGGACGAGTACTTTGGGTTCGACGACGCGGTGTACGCGGCCGGGCGCCTCCTGCGGATCCTCTCGCGCACGGACCGGCCGCTGTCGGCGCTCGCGGCCGAGATCCCGCACTATTACGCGACGCCGGAGATCCGCGTGGCGTGCCCGGATGAGCGCAAGTTCGACGTGGTCGCATCGCTCACCGCGGAATTCCGGTCGAGGTACCAGGTCGTCGATGTCGATGGCGCGCGCATCGTATTTCCGGACGGCTGGGCGCTCGTCCGTGCGAGCAACACACAGCCGGTCCTGGTCGTCCGCGCCGAGGGGACGACGCCCGCGGCGCTCGACCGCGCGAAGGGCGTGATCACCGAAGCCCTTCGCAGGTATCCCGAGGCGGCGCCCGTCTCGTGGTGAGGTCTCGGGGGACGCGCGCGGTCGCGGCCATCGCGGCGGCGATCGTGGTCATCATGTCTCTCGCGTGGCCCGCGTCGGCGCAAACCGTGACGACGCCGGACAAGGGCCCCGTCGCGCTCACGGCGGACCACATCGAGTACGATACGCAGACCGGCAACGTCGTCGCGGACGGCCACGTTGTGGCCACCCGGGGCGACACCAGGATTACCGCCGACCACCTCACCGGGAACTTGAAGTCGGGCGACGTCCAGGCGACGGGGCACGTCGTGCTGACACAGCCCAACCGCACGGCGTCGGGAGAATATCTCAAGTACAACTACCGGACCCGCGCGGGCGAGATGAGCAAAGCGGTCGCGAAGTACGCGCCGTGGACCGTGACGGGCCAGACGATCACGACGGCGAGCGGCCGGGCCGCGGCCCTCGCCGCGTCCGCGACCCCCTGCGACCCCGCGCACCCGGCGTTTCAGGTGAGGGCCAAGCGGGTGGTCATCGTGCCCGACGACTACCTCACGGCGTACGACGCGGTGCTGTACGTGTACGGCGTCCCCGTGTTCTACGTGCCGTCCTACACCGCGTCGCTCAAGAAAGGTCGAAACGTCTCGAGCGGCCCGACCCTCGGGTACGACAACTTCAACGGGCTGTGGGCGGAGTACAGTCAGTACATCCCGCTCGGAAGCTGGGAGAGCCAGATTCGGGTCCTGTACGGAACGCGCTCGGGGATTTCCGGGGAGGCGATCTTCGACCGCCGGTTTTCCGACTACCTGCTCCTCTTTCACTTCGGGCGTACCATCACGTTCGATCAAAGCGGCAGCGAGTTCAATATCGATCAGGACACCGTCGAGGCCGACATCTGGACGCACCATTTGACCGGGTTCCCGCTCGCGTATAGCTTCGGTGTGCAGGCCGGGAACTTCGGCGAGAGTCAGACGTCGGTGAGCGCTTTTCGGACCGACGGCCTCCTCACGCTGACGACCGATTCCATCTCCCTCAACAAGTCGCTCACCGTGTCGGCCGGCGGCTACTACCGGTACGACTCCTACAGTACCGGCAACGTCCGCAACATCACCGCGGCGTCCGCGGCCCTGACGCAGATCATCAACTCGACGAGTTCGACGTCGCTGTCGTATAACTATGCCACGGTCACCGGCACGACGCCGTTCGCGTTCGACGCCGTCGGTTCCGACAGCGTCATCTCGTTGAGCTACAGCTACTATCCGGCGAACTTTCTGCAAAGCGGCACGATCAGCGCGAGCTACGATTTTCTCGGCCAGCAGACGACGATGGGCCTAAGCGTCGTGTTCGCGGTCAGCCCGACGCTCCTGTTCGGTTCGAACGTATCGTACAACGTCACGATGCAGCAATTCAGTGAAATCGATTATGTCGTGAACGCGACGTGCGACTGCGTGGCGCTCGGCGTCGTCTACCAGACGTTCCCCAACTCCCCGTCGTCGAACCGCTGGCTGGTCACGTTGGGCCTCAACTCGTTGCCGGGTATCGCGACCACCTTCCGGTTCGGCGGACCGCAGTAGTCCGATGAGGCCCGGATGATGGAGACGTCCGCCTCCCTCAGGGTGGTCACCACGGAGGGACGGTCATCGGAGGCGCGTCGAGGATGGGTTCGGTACACGCGCTTCGCCGCCGTCGTCACCCTTTTCGGCTATTCGCTCGGATATTCGACCGTCGGCTTTGGGTTGCTGTTCGTGGGCGCCCTGTGGCGCATGGCGATGCGGCGCGGGTTCCCGTGGGCCCGGACGTCCCTCGATCTCCCGCTGGCGGTGTTCGGCGCCGTGCTCCTCGCCTCCGCCGCGGCGTCACCGTATCACCGGCTGGCGCTCGGAGTGACGCTGATGTTGATCATTTCGGGCGCAGTCTACTATGGGATGTTTGCTTGGCTTCTCCAAGCTGACCCCGCATCCAGGCGGATCCTTCTGCGGAGCTGGGCTGCTGGGGCGGTGGTGGCCGCGGCCGTCGGGCTCGCGTACAGTGCCGCGAACTACGTACACGTTGCCTCTTCTGACCAGTTGGCGCATGCCCGAGCAGCGATTCCGCGTGGCGTGGGACCGAACGGGCTGGGGACGACGCTGCTCCTCGGCAGTATCCTGGCGCTCGGCGTCGCGCTTCGTACCCGCGGCTGGGAGCGCGGCGGATGGACGGCCGGGGGTCTGCTCGTCCTCGTGGGCCTCGTCGCCACCGGCTCGCGCGCGTCACTGGGCGGATGGATCATCGGCATCGGATACTTGCTCTACCGCGAGTTGCGCACACGTCCGCGAGCGCTGGCCGCCATAGCAGTGCTGGGTGTGCTGCTGGTGGCGGTGGTCGTGGCCGCGACGCCGCAGCTGGCCAACCGGCTGCAAACCACCGTGACCGACGTGAACGGCAACCGCGTGCAGATCTGGCGTACATCGGTAAGGATGATCGAAGAACGTCCGCTGCTCGGCACGGGATTCGGGACATTTCAGACGGCGTACGACCGGTACCGGAGCGTCGCGATGAGTCCGGAGCCCTTCGCCTTCAACTTATGGCTCAACCTGGCGGTTGAGACGGGCATCCTCGGACTCGCCGGCACCCTCTGGGTGGCGGTTGCCGCCGTCTTGACGTGGCGGCGGCGCCGACCGGCGGATGACGCGACGGATTTTGGCCGGTCGGTCCTCGCCGCGTTGTGGCTGGGTTTGCTCGTCGATCAGTTCGCCGACAACACGCTGTTTTCGATAAGCACGAGCGCGGCGCTGTGGCTCCTGCTCGCGCTCGTCGCCGTGCCGGGACGGCCGCCTGCGGCCGCCGGCTCAGGCACGGGCAGGACCGATGTGCGCGGTCCTGAAACCGTCTCGTGATCGGGGCGCGACGATGCGGGAGGTTCCCGTACACGGACATTGGATGCGGGGTCGGCCGGTAATCCATGGCTGACCCGCGGTTGGTCCTCGTCACCGGCGGGGCCGGGTTCATCGGCTCGCATACCGTGGATCTGCTGTTGCGGCGTGGATACCGGGTGCGCATACTGGACAGCCTTCAGCCACGCGTCCACCCGTCCGGCAAACCGCGTTGGGTGCCTGCCGGAGCAGAGTTCATTCAAGGCGACGTTAGCAACCCGGCCGACATGGCGCGGTCGTTGGAAGGTGTGGACAGCGTCTTCCACCTCGCGGCCTATCAGGACTACATGACCGACTTCAGCACCTTCCTACACGTGAACGCGGAGAGCACGGCGCTGCTCTTCGAGCTGATTGTCTCCGAACCGCGCCGGTTTCCGGTCCGGAAAATGGTGCTGGCGTCTTCTCAGGCCGTGTGCGGGGAGGGACGCTACCTCTGCGGCGGGTGGCGCACGGGCGACCCGCCGCTCGCCGTGCCCGGCGTCCCCCAGGACGGTGGGGCAAGCGCGGACCATCATAGCGTGGAGAGTCCGGCTCCCCGCGCGGTGGAACAGCTGCGGCGCGGGGACTGGGAAATCAAGTGTCCTGTCTGCGGACGCGAGATGCGGCCGGTGCTCATCGACGAGGCGACCGTGGCTCCGCATACGGCGTACGGTATTTCGAAGTACACGATCGAGCTCTTGGCGGACCGCCTGGGGCGCCGCTACGGCATACCCACGGCGTGTATGCGCTATACCTACGTTCAGGGGCCGCGCAATTCGCTTCACAACGCGTATTCGGGCATCGCCCGGCGTTTCGCGCTGCGGATCCTGCACGGCATGCCGCCCACGGTGTACGAGGACGGCCGGCAGTTGCGGGATTACGTGAACGTCAGGGATGTGGCCCGCGCCAACGTGATCGCCTTGGAGCGCGACGAGGCAGATTTCGAGGTCTTCAATGTCGGCGGCGGCCGGCCGGTCACCGTGCTCCAGTTCGCGCGGATGATGCTGAAAGCGTTCGGGAGTGATCTCGAGCCCGTCGTTCCCGGGGAGTTTCGCCTCGGCGACACACGTCACACCGTGTCGGACATTTCCAAGCTGCGCGCCCTTGGATGGGAGCCCGAGATTCCGGTCGAACAGAACGTCGCCGAATACGTGGCGTGGTTGCGTGATGAAGCGGTGGGAGGGGAGCAGCTGATTGAGGCCGAGCGTGTCATGCGGGAGCGCGGCGTGGTGCAACGGATCCGGGATTGAACGGGGCGGGCGCCGCTGACGCCGCATGGCTAACATCGCCGTACTCGGGCTGTGGCATCAGGCCTCGGTGCTCTCTGCGTGCTTCGCCGACATGGGGCACCACGTCCGCGGGGCCGGCGGCGACGCCCGTTCGGTTGACGAGCTAAACGCGGGCCGGCCCCCGGTTCGGGAACCGAGGCTCCCCGCGATGATGCGGCGAAACCTGCGCGCGGGCCGCCTGATCTACACGACGAATTACGCGGACGCGCTGGCCGGCGCGGAATTTGCATTTCTCGCCGTCGATACTCCCGTCGATGCGGACGATCGTCCTGACCTGAGCTCGGTGTTTGAGGAGGCGCGCCGCGCGGCCCGCTCGATGTCCGGCGACCTGATTCTCTGTGTGACGGCTCAAGTCGCCGTAGGCACGTGCGCCGTGATTCAGGGCCTTGTCGAATCGCAGCGGCCGGGCGGTGTTTGCGAGGTGGCGTACGTTCCGGAGTTCCTGCGGCTGGGCACCGCGGTGGACACCTTCCGGCGGGCCGACCGGTTTGTGATCGGGGCCCGCAACTCCGCGACCGCGGAGCGAATCGCCGCGCTGTTCGCGCCGTTGCGACGGCCGATCGTCGTGATGGGCGTACGGTCGGCGGAGATGACGAAGCATGCCAGCAACGCGTACCTGGCCGCGTCAATCAGTTTCGTCAACGAGATCGCCGATCTCTGCGACGAGGTCGGCGCCGACATTCGCGATGTCGTGCGGGGCATGAGGCTTGACCGACGGATCGGACCCAACGCGTTCTTGACCCCCGGGCTGGGTTTTGCCGGCGGGACGCTCGGCCGCGAGATTCGCGCGCTGCAGCAGCTGGCCGAGCGTCGCGGTCGCCGGACGCTCCTGATGGACGCGGTCATGGCGGTGAATCGAGGACGGGCCCGGATGGTGCGCGACCGGCTGACCCGCGCCTACGGTTCGCTGGAGGGCCTGCGCGTCGCGCTGCTCGGGTTGACCTACAAGTCGGGCACCAGCACGCTGCGCCGGTCCGTCGCACTGGAAATCGCGGCGGGTCTGGTGGAGGAGGGGGCGGACGTCAGGGTCTTCGACCCTGACGCGAACCTGGCGGAGGTCCGGATCCCCGCGGGCCTTTCCGTTGCCGAGGATGTGTACGCTGCGGCCGAAGCCGCCGATGCGCTCGTCCTGCTGACGGACTGGACCGGATGGCGCCGTCTCGATTTCACGCGCATCAAGCAGCGAATGCGCCGGCCGCTCATTCTCGACGTCCCCAACCTCTTGAGTCCGGAAGACATGCGCGCCCTCGGATTTGCGTACGCCGGGGTCGGCCGGGGCGCGCGCTTCGCGCGGGACGGTGTCGACCAAGACGAGAATGTCGAGATCGATGCGATGGGGGAGGCCGGTCGTGACACTGAAAGGTAAGGTCGCGATTGTAACGGGAGCGGGCAGGGGCATCGGCGAGGCGGTGGCCGGTGCGTTCGCCCGCGAGGGCGCCCGCTCGATTCTCGTCGCCCGTACGGCTTCCGAGGTTGTGGCGGCGGCGGATGCCGTCAGGGCGAGCGGCGCGGCCGCATCGGCCGTCCCCGCCGACGTTTCGGACCCCGCGGCCGCGGATCGAATCGTCCAAGCCGCAATCGAGACCTATGGCCGTGTGGACATTCTCGTCAACGCGGCGGGCGTCTACGGTCCAATCGGTCCCGTCTGGGAAGCGGACCCCCGGGAGTGGGTGCGGGCGATCGAAGTGAACCTATTCGGAACGATGTACCTCAGCCGGGCCGCGGCGCCCCACATGATTCGACAGCGCGAGGGCAAGATCGTCAATTTCTCGGGCGGCGGCGCCACGGCCCCGCTGCCGTATTTCTCGGCGTACGCGGTGTCCAAGTCCGCCGTGGTCCGGTTCACCGAGACGCTGGCCGAGGAAGTGCGGTCGTTCAACATTCAGGTCAACGCCATCGCGCCCGGCGCCGTCGACACCCGCCTGCAGGACGCCGTTCTCGCCGCCGGAGATCGCGCGGGCCCGCTCTTCGAACGCATCCGCCGCCTGCGGGAGCGTCAGGAGGGCGGTGTGCCGCGCGATCTGCCCGCGTCCCTTGCGGTGTTTCTGGCGTCACCCGCGTCGAACGGACTAACGGGGAAGCTGATCGCGGCGCCGTACGACGGATGGCAAACTTGGGATGCCGCGAAGATCGCGGACGTGATGACGCTGCCGTGGTTCACACTGCGGCGGCTCGACCCGGCGACCATTCGGCCGTTCCTGCACGCGGCGAAAACGGAATAGGGGCCGGCGCGGTGGGCATGGGACGGATGTGACTCCGATCGACCCCCTCCGAATCGGTATAATCGGGGCGGGCCGCATGGGGCGGATCCGGGCCCGGACGGCGCGGGCGGATCCGCGGTGCCGAGTTGTATACATCGTTGATGCGGATGCAGGGCGCGCCGCCGATCTGGCCGCGGAGGTCGGCGCCGAGGCCGGGACCGATGCGGACCGGCTCCTGGCCCGGCGGGACGTGGACGCCGTCGTCGTCGCGACGCCGCCCAAGTATCTGGCGCCGTTGTCGCGCGCGGCGATGCAGTCCGGCAAGCACGTGTTCTGCGAGAAGCCCATGGCGCGAACGGTCGCCGAAGCGGAGACCGTACGGGCCGCCGCGTCCGGGGGCCGCGGGCCGCGGGTGGTCGTCGGGTTTACGCTGCGCTATCATCGGGCGGTGCGGCGCGCGTGGAGTCTCGTGAGGGCGGGCGCGATCGGCGAGCCGTGCTATGTGCGGGGACGCTACGGCCACGGGGGGCGCCCCGGATATGGCGGCGAGTGGCGGATGAACACCGACCTGTCCGGAGGCGGCGAATTGCTCGACCAAGGGGTGCACCTCATCGACCTGGGTCGCTGTTTTCTCGGCGAGTTCGAGGATATCGCGGGTTTTCTCGAGAGGTACTTTTGGCAGCCGCCGTCCGGGCCCGGCTCCCTGCTCTCGAAACCGGTGGAGGACAACGCATTTCTGCTACTCCGAACCCGAGAGGGACGCGTCGCGTCCCTGCATGCGAGCTGGACGCAGTGGAAGAACCTGTTCTCGTTCGAGGTGTTCGGACGGGACGGCTTCGTGTCCGCTGACGGGTTGGGGGGAAGTTACGGGCCGGAGCGTCTGACTGTGGGCCGGCGGCGGCCGGAGGGCGGTCCGCCGGCCACCGAGGAGATCGAGATGCCGGCCCACGACGTCGGCCCCGCGCCCGACTTCCCCGCGGGCGATGTCTGGTCCGCGGAATGGTCCGGGTTTGTCTCGACCGTGTTCGGAACCGGCGGCGACGCGATCCCGCCGCACGACGCGGGTCCCGCGGCGGCGACGGCGCTCGATGCCTGCCGGGCGCTCGGGGTGATCGAGAAGATCTACGGGAGCGGAGGTAGCGCGCAGGAATGACGGCGTCTCTTTCAGAGCGAGCGTTATGAGGCTTAGCGTCATCGGTACGGGCTACGTCGGCTTGGTGACCGCGGTCTGCTTTGCCGATCACGGTCACACGGTCATCGGTGTGGATCGCGATGCCGAACGAATCCGTATGCTCCGCGAGGGCCGCCCGCCGATCTACGAGCCCGGGTTGGAAGAGTTGCTGAGCCGCGGGCAGGCCGCGGGGCGCCTGCGCTTTACGACCGACATCGCGGAGGCCGTCCGCGGTTCCGACATCATCTTCATCACGGTGGGGACACCCGCTCTTGACACGGGAGATGCCGATCTCGCGGCCGTGGCCGCGGTTGCCGAGGGAATCGCCGGCGCCCTCAGCGAGTACCGGCTGATCGTCGAGAAGAGCACGGTTCCGGTCCGCACCGGTCAGCGGGTTCGCGATCAGATCCACCTGCTGACGCGCGGCGCGGTGCCGTTCGACGTCGCGTGCAACCCCGAGTTCACCCGGGAGGGGTCGGCGATCAAGGATTTTCTTTATCCCGACCGGATCGTGTTGGGCGTGACGAGCGAGCGGAGCGAGCGTCTGCTGCGCGAACTGTACGCGCCGTTCGACTGCCCGATCATCGTGACCGATGTCGCCACCGCGGAGCTCATCAAGCACGCCAGCAACGCGTTCCTGGCCTTGAAGATCTCCTACATCAACGCCGTCGCCGGTGTCTGCGAGCGGGTGGGCGCGGACGTCCGCGTCGTCGCCGACGGAATGGGCCACGATCAGCGCATCGGCCGGGCCTTCCTGGACGCCGGGGTCGGATACGGCGGTTCGTGCCTTCCGAAGGACGTATCCGCGTTCGTGCAGATCTCCCGCGAGATCGGTTACGAATTTCGCCTGCTGGAGGAGGTGGCGCGCGTCAACGAGGGCCAGCGGGACGCCCTCTTGCGTCACCTGAAGAGCGCCCTGTGGGTCCTGTCCAACCGCACCATCGCGGTGTTGGGCCTGGCCTACAAGGCCAACACCGATGACATGCGGGACGCCCCGGCGGTGCCGATCATCGCGCGTCTCCGTCAGGAAGGCGCGACGGTTCGTGCGTGCGACCCGGTCGCCGAGGCCAACGCGCGGCGCCTCATGCCCGACCTCGAATACTGCCCAACTCCATACGACGCTGCCAGGGGAAGCGACGCCCTCGTTCTGTTGACGGACTGGGAGGATTTTCGTACGTTGGATCTTGCGCGGATCAAGGATCTGATGCGGCGGCCCGTTCTGATCGACGGGCGCAATCTCCTCGATCCGCAGCGCGCCCGCGCGCTGGGGTTTCATTACGCCGGCATGGGCCGATAGCCGGGTTCGGCCGATCGGAGATCCTGGATGTTCGAGCATGTGCCGATTAGAACGGTGGCCGACTACTGGAACGCGCGCCCCTGCAACATCCGCCATTCCGCCCGGCCGGTGGGTACCCGCGAGTATTTCGACGAGGTCGAGGCGCGGAAATACTTCGTTGAACCGCATATTCTGCGGCTCGCGGAATTTCCGCGCTGGCGCGGCAGGCGTGTTCTCGACGTCGGCTGTGGCATCGGGACCGCCACGATCACTTTCGCCCGGCACGGTGCCCGCGTGACGGCGGTGGACCTGTCGGAAAAGTCGGTAGCCCTCGCCCGGCGGCGGGCGGAGGTGTGTGGTCTCGATCGGCAGATCGATTTTTACGTGGCGAATGCGGAGGAGCTGAGCCGGTCGATTCCGATTGCGAACTATGATCTCATCTACTCGTTCGGCGTGGTCCACCATACTCCGCATCCCGAACGCGCGATCGCGGAGATGCGCCGGTACGCGGGGCCGGGCAGCACTCTCAAGTTGATGGTCTATCATCGCCGGTCGTGGAAGAGTCTCAGCGTCTTACTCGGATACGGGCGGGGACGTTTCTGGAGGTTTCCCGAACTGATCGCGCGGTACTCCGAGGCCCAAACCGGTTGCCCCGTGACATACACCTACCTGCCCGGTGAGATACGAGATTTGCTCGGGCGGTTCGGGTTCCGGGTTACCGATTCGTGGGTGGACCACATCTTTCCATACCGGGTGTCCGACTACGTTCAATACCGCTACATCAAGACGTGGTATTTTCGCGCGATGCCGCCCGCCGTGTTCCGCTGGATGGAGCGCCGGTGGGGCTGGCATCTCTGCGTGACCGCGGAGACGTAACGTGTCCGAAAGCGCTGCCGCCGCGGCGACCGGCGTCGCCTCACCTGCAAAAAGCGGAATCGCTCGGCTCCGGCGGGGGATCTTGCTGCTCACGGTGCTCCTTAGCGCGATGGTCCCTTGGTACACTCTGCATCTCTTCCCGGTGGTGAGGGTGGGTTCGTCCAAGGTCAATCTGCTCGACGTCCTGGTGGCGGCCGCGGTGTGTCTCGCCCTGCCCGGCATCGTGCGGAGCCTTCGCCGGCGCGACCTCGCGTCGTGGTCGGTGGTCGCATTCCTCGGCGGCATGGTCATCCCGCTGCTCCTCGGCCTCTACGCGTCTGACGCCAGGTTCTTCGCCGTTCGGGAAGCACGTGGACTTGCGTTTTACGCGCTGGCTCTCGCGTTCATGGCGGAGAACTTTGCGACCGACGAATATCGCGCGATTGTGGGCGCGTACGTTGTCGGCACGGTTATCGCAGCGGTCTTCGTGTTCGCCCACCTGCGTTGGGGTGTTCCGCTGCCCGGTTATCACGACCTGACGCTTGTGGTGCCCGGCTGGAAAGTGGTTCCGCAGTCGGTCAACTATCTACAATGGACTACTCCCGTCATCGCGCTCATGCTTGCCACAGTGGGGATCTTAGCAGCGCGGTCTGCGGTCGCCCGGGCGGGATGGCTGATCGCCTTTGTCGTTGTCGCGTGGTACATTCTCGCGGCGGGCGAGCGGTTTGTTCAAGTCCTGGCCGTGCTGAGCGTTGTTTTCGCGATCGTCGTGCCTTCCGGCAAGTCTTGGAAGGTCCGAGTGAAGGTGGCCGCGGCTGCTCTGTTGGCAGTCGTCCTGGTGCTGGGCATCGTCGCCGCGGTCGACGCGCCGGTACGTGCATGGGTGAGGTACACGGGCTTGCGATGGTCCGTGGCGTTCTCCGATGGATCGTTCGTTTATCGAGTCCGCGAATCTCAGGCGGGCCTGGCCCTGGTCACCCGCGATCCGATGGCCGGTGGAGGGCTCGGTGCCACCCTTCCCATTCCACCGCCCGCCGGCGAAACAGGGCCGTGGCACTACGTGTCAACCGGCTACGGTTTCCTGCTCATCAGGACCGGCTTCCTAGGCCTGCTGCTGTACTTGGCGATGATCGTGACCGGCCTACGGTCGGGCTGGCGACAACTGCGCACCGAGTGGACCGCGAACAGGTGGCCGCGCCACGCGATCGGCGCGGCAGGCGTGGCAATTCTTGCCGTTACCAACATTCTGCACACCGCAGTCGACATACCAGAAAGCGTCATCGCGTTTAGCCTGTTTCTTGCCATGTTGTCCGCGACTGGGACTGAGGACGACCTCACCGCCGTGGACGGCCGTGCCTAGCCGCGAGCGTCGGCGTGTGTACTGTCTTGGGCGCAGGAACCGCATAGAATACATAGATTTTGGCTCACATCGATTGCGAACCCGACTTACTCTGGACGATCGGATCGGATGCAAAGAGTCAGCAGCGGGTAGTACTGATAGTACCCAGGGACGAGCGCTCGACGCAAACAACACGCCTGCACGCGTTCCGTCTGAAGTTGCGGAGGAGACCGGAGTTCGCATCTCGTAATAGGCGTAACTCCGTCAGCCGAGCAGTAGTCGCTACGTGAGCACGTTGGCAGTGAGTGGAGGATGGCCCTTCATGGATGCGGCATACCGTCGCGCGGGCCCGACGCTCGAGTGAAGCGCGCCATCGTGACGGGACTCACGGGACAAGACGGATCCTATTTGGCCGAGTTGCTGCTGTCGAAGGGCTACGAAGTTCACGGCCTCATACGGAGGGCCTCGACGTTCAACACCCGGCGAATCGAGCACATCTATCAGGACCCGCACGACGCCCACCGGCGGTTGTCCGGATACTACGGCGACCTCTCCAATTCGGAGCAACTCGTTAGCCTGATCTACGATGTGCGCCCGGATGAGGTGTATCATCTTGGTGCGCAGAGTCACGTCAAAGTCAGTTTTGACATGCCGGAATATACGGGCGATATTACCGGACTCGGGACGACGCGGGTTCTTGAAGCCTTGCGCCGAAGCGGCGTCAAGACCCGATTTTATCAGGCATCCAGCAGTGAGATGTTTGGTGACGCTCCGGCTCCGCAAGGCGAGCACACACCGTTTAGACCGCGAAGCCCCTACGCGGTGGCGAAAGTCTACGCGTACTGGATGGTCAACACCTACCGTCTCGGGTACGGGATGTTCGCGTGCAACGGCATCCTGTTTAATCACGAAAGTCCGCGGCGTGGCGAGACCTTCGTCAGCCGGAAGATCACGAGAGCGGTCGCCGCTATCAAGGCCGGGCGCCTGCAGACATTGTATCTAGGCAACCTTGATTCGCGCCGCGATTGGGGTTACGCCCCCGAGTACGTCGAGGCAATGTGGATGATGCTGCAGCAGGACCGGCCCGACGACTACGTCATAGGAACGGGTGAGGCTTACTCGGTTCGGGAGTTTGTCGAGGAGGCGTTCGCCTATGCGGGGCTTGACTGGCGTGAGCGGGTCGCGAGCGACCCCCGTTACCAGCGACCCCTGGATGTGGACTGCTTGGTCGCGGATGCCACGGCCGCCCGGCGCCGCCTGGGTTGGCAGCCGAAGGTCACGTTCAAGGAATTGGTGCGGATCATGGTTGATGCGGACATGGAGGCAATCGGTCTGACTCCGGTGGGAGAAGGCGTACGCATCCTCGAAAATAGGTTTGCGGGTCATCAGTACTGGGCCGCGCATGCGGTCGTACCCTAATATGCCGATACCTGGTGCCTTGGCGCTCGAAGGTGGAACTCCGGTCCGGAGGACGGCACTGCCGTTGACCGTGCCGCTCTTTGACCGCGACGATTTGGCCGCGGTCACAGACGCGCTCACGTCGACGTTTGTCAGCGGGGACGGGCCCGCCTGCCGCGCGTTCGAGCGGGACTTGTCGGGCTACCTCGGGGTGAAGCATGTGTTCTTCACGACGTCTTGCACCGCGGCTCTGGACCTGGCATTTATGATCAAAGGCTTTCCCGCAGACTCCGAGGTGCTGGTCCCGGACTTTACATTTACGTCGTCGGCGCTGGGCCCGATTCTCAACGGGCTGAGGGTGGTGCTTGTCGACGTCCGCGCCGACAACGGAAATGTCAACGTCGGCAAGATCGAGGCCAAGATCACGCCCCGCACCGTTGCGATCGTCCCGGTCGACTATGCCGGAAACCCGGTTGAGATGGATGAGGTCAATCATCTCGCGCGGAGACATGGACTCTACGTCGTCCACGACGCCGCGCAGTCGATCGGCGCGGAGTACCGTGGCCGCCGCATCGGCTCTGTGGCAGACGTCAGCTGTTTCAGCTTTCATGGAACCAAGAACCTAGCCGTCGGCGAAGGCGGAGCGATCGCAACGGATCACGATGACCTTGCCGCCAGGATCCTGATCGCCCGCGAGAAGGGGACCGACAAACACCGGTTTCTGTCGAACCCGCAGATGAAGGGATATTATGCGTACGTCGCTCGCGGCAATAGCTATGTGCAGTCGAACATACTCGGGGCCCTCGGTCGCTCCCAGCTCAAGAAACTCGATTCCATGAATTCGCGCCGGTGGGCGATCGCCGAATACTATCGGGAACACCTTCGGGACATCGAGGGCATTAGGTTCCCCACCTTGACTCAGGACGCGAAGACGAACTGGCACCTCTTTTGCATACTGGTGAATCCGCGCGTGAAAGATTGGGTGATCGATGCGCTTCGGGCCGAGGGAGTCACCGCGAACATCCACTATCACCCTCTCCATTTGAACCCGTACTATCGAGAGGTCTGCCATTTTCGCGATGACGAGTTTCAAGACTCAGTCAAGTTCTTCGAGTCACTGGTCCGCCTGCCGATGTATGCCGGGATGTCGGATCAGGATGCGGCGGATGTCGTCGCCGCCGTTCGGAAGGTGATTCCGCACTCTGAGCGCGTGGCGCTGAGGCTTTAGGTGTACGTACGTCACCCCGTGGGCTTTCGCCCCATCGACGAAGGCGACTTGGAGGTCTTGCGCCTTCTTCACAACGACATGACCACGTTGCTTCAATTGGGGACCATAGAGTTCGTCTCCCGGGAAGAGCAAGTCGAGTGGTGGAAGGGGCTTGGCAAAAGCCGTGCCGCCAGATTCTTCACGCTCGTAACGGTGCCTTCCGGCGAGGTCATTGGAATGCTCCGCGTGCAGCACATCGACACCGTCAACGCCCACTGCGAAGTCGGCTTGGACATTCTGCCGGTTCATCGGGGAAAGGGTCTCGGCGCCGCGAGCTACGAAATGGTACTGGAATTTCTTTTCCAACATTACAACATGCACATGGTCTATCTTCGGGTGGCAGAGTTCAACGAACGGGCCCGCCGGCTCTACGGCCGGCTCGGCTTCGAGGAGACCGGGCGGTACGAAGAATACCTCTATCGCCACGACCGCTACTGGGACTACATTATCATGTCGATGACACGCGACCGTTACCGGCAGCGCGGCGAGGGGCAGCCAAACTCCTAGAATCGCGATGATCCTGCTTCTCGGCGCCACGGGGTTCCTAGGAAAACGGCTGGCACGCCGGTTGACCGCGGAGGGGAGGCCGTTCGTCGCCGTCTCGAAATCGCTCGGGACGGATCTCCGCGACTACGCGCAGTTCCGGCGACTTTTTGAACGCCATCGCGATGTCGACGAGATTCTACACGCCGCCGCGTACGTTGGCGGAATCAAGTTTGGCCTCGCGCACCCGGCGGAAATCTTTTACAATAACGCGCTGATCA
>DASSJF010000013.1 GCA_035691305.1 bacterium | reverse complement strand
GGCGCTCACGACGTTCAGCATCGCGAACGACGTGGCGAAGTACTTCGCGATCATTCCGGCGGCGTTCGCGTCGACGTACCCCGCGCTGGGCGCGCTCAACTTCATGCGCTTGGCGACGCCGCAGAGCGCGATCTCGTCGGCGGTCATCTTCAACGCGCTGATCATCATCGCGCTGATTCCGCTGGCGCTGCGGGGGGTGCAGTACCGGCCGGCGGGGGCCGCGCGAATTCTGCGCGACAACCTGCTGGTCTACGGGGTCGGCGGGGTCATCGCGCCGTTCATCGGCATCAAGCTGATCGACCTCATGCTCGCGGCGCTCGGCCTCCGATGAGCGGCGGCGTATGAAGCGTCAGATCTACCCGGCGATCATGATGGCGGTGCTGTTCACGGTGCTGCTCGGATTGATCTACCCGCTCGCGATCACCGGGATCGCGCAGGTGATCTTCCCGAAGCAGGCCAACGGCAGCCTCGTCGTCGAGAACGGCCGCGCCGTGGGCTCGACGCTGATCGGCCAGCCGTTCTCCGACCCCAAATACTTCTGGGGACGGCCGTCGGCGACGTCGCCCTTTCCCTATGACGCGGCGTCCTCCAGCGGCTCCAACCTGGGCCCGACCAACCAGGCCCTGATCGATCGGGTCACGCGGCGGATCGATGATCTGCGCGCGGCCGACCCCGGCAATACGGCGCCGATTCCCGTAGACCTCGTCACCGCATCGGCGAGCGGCCTCGACCCCGACATCAGCCCGGCGGCGGCGCGGTACCAGGCCGCACGGGTCGCCCGCGCGCGGCATCTGCCCCTCCAGACCGTCGACCGCCTGATCCGGGAGTACACCGCGGGCCGCCAGTTCGGCATCCTCGGTGAACCGCGCGTGAATGTGCTAGAGTTGAACCGAGCGCTGGATCAGACGAGGTGACTTTGTATCGCATATGCCGGGGAGGCGGAACGTCCGCGTCCTGAGGCTTTCCTGAAGGAAGCCGAGACCGAGGAACGCCGGCACCGGACGGGCAAGCTCAGAGTTTTCCTGGGATACGCCGCGGGGGTCGGCAAGACGTACAGCATGCTGCTCGCGGCGCGCGAGGCGCAGGCCGAAGGCCGGCGCGCTGCGATCGCCTATGTGGAAACCCACAAGCGCGCGGAGACGGAGGCGCTCGTCCACGGCTTCACCGTGATCCCCCGCTGGCAGATCGCGTACCGCGGCGTGACGCTTGAAGAGATGGATCTCGACGCCGTCCTCGCCGAGCACCCCGACCTCGCGATCGTCGACGAGCTGGCCCACACGAACGCGCCGGGGTGCCGCCACGCCCGACGGTATCAGGATGTCGAGGAGCTGCTCGAGGCCGGCATCGACGTCTACACGACGCTCAACGTCCAGCACATCGAGAGCCTCAACGACATCGTCGCGCAGATCACCGGCATCACCGTGCGCGAGACGGTCCCCGACCAGTTTCTCGAACAGGCGGACGAGGTGGGACTCGTCGATCTGCCCCCCGACGAGCTGATCCAGCGTCTGCACGAGGGTAAGGTGTACGTGCCCGACCAGGCGCGCCGGGCGATCGACAAGTTCTTCCGTCCCGGCAACCTGACCGCGCTCCGCGAGATCGCCCTCCGCTACCTCGCGGGGCAGGTCGACCATCAGATGCGGGCCTACATGGAGAGCCACGCGATTCCGGGCCCGTGGCCGGCCGGGGAGCGCGTGCTCGTCTGCATCGACGCCGATCCGCTCGCCGAGCGCTTGGTCCGGACCGGGCGGCGGATGGCCACCGGCCTCGACGCCGAGTGGGTCGTGCTCCACGTCGAGACACCCGAGTACGCGACGCTCCCCGAGCCGGCCCGAGACCGGATCGCCCGAACGCTGCGGCTCGCGGAGGAACTCGGGGCGCGGACCGTGAGCCTGCCGGGGACGCGGGCCTCAGAGGAAATCATCCGGTACGCCCGCGCCCAGAACGTGTCCAAGATCCTCGTCGGCGTTTCCCACCATCCGCGCTGGATTCAATTCATCCACGGTTCCGTGGTCGAGCGCATCATGCGCGCCGCCGGGGACATCGACGTGTACGTGATCAGCGCGGCGCGCGAGCGCCGGCGCGGACAGGAATCCCCCGCCCGGGACTGGTCCGCGCTCCACAGCAAGACGTACGTCTACGCCGCGGGCGTGGTGGCGCTCGCCGTCGTGGTCGGCGCGCTGGTGCACGGCGTCTGGGCCCAGGCCAACGTGACGATGCTGTTCCTGCTGGCCGTTGTCGTGACGGCCCTGCAGTGGGGGCGCGGGCCGGCCACGCTCGCCGTCGTCGTGAGCCTCGCCGCGTTCGCGTTCTTCTTCGGGCCGCCGTCGTTCACGCACACGGTGGCCGACACCCAGTATCTCGTGACCGTCGCCGCGCTCTTGTTTGTCGGCCTCGCGATCGGCACGCTCGCGAGCCAGACCCGCGAACAGGCCCGAGCCGCGCGCAGCCGGGAGGCCTACATGGCCGCGCTGCACTCGCTCAGCGGTGAGCTGGCGGCGACCAACGACCCGGAGGCCATTTTCCAGGCGGTGGGGCGCCACATCGCGGCGACCTTCGGCCGCGGCGTGGCGATCTTTCTGCCGAAGGGCGATTTGCTGGAGCCGCGCCTGGTCACCCCAGGCTATCCGCTCACCGAGAACGAGCGGGCCGTCGCCGACTGGGTCTACCGCCACGGCCACTCCGCGGGGTACGGGACGGATACGCTCCCGGCCGCCGCCGCACGGTACATGCCCCTCAAGACCGCGCAGCGGATCGTCGGCGTGCTGGGCGTGCAGCCGTCCGCCTCGGGGCCCCGGCTTACCCCCGAGCAGCGGCGGCTCCTCGACGCGTTTGCCAGCCAGGCCGCGCTCGCGATCGAGCGGGTCGACTTGGCGGAGGAAGCGCACCGCGGCGACGTCGCGCGCGAGACCGAACGGCTGCAGACCGCGCTTTTGAACTCGATCTCGCACGACCTGCGGACGCCGCTCGCGTCGATCACCGGCGCGTTGACCACGCTGGGCAGCCATCCGCCCGCCGCCGAAGCCGTCCGCCGCGAGCTGATTCAGAACGCGAAGGAGCAGGCGGAGCGCCTCAACCACCTCGTCGGCAGCCTGCTGGACATGAACCGGTTAGAGGCCGGGACCTTGCGACTCCGCCTCGCGCCCGCGGACGTGGAAGATTTGATCGGCGCGGCGATCACGCAGCTCGGCGAGGCGGCGCAGCAGCGCGACATCCGCGTCACGGTCGAGCCCCACGTGCCGGCGGTACCGATGGACTTCGCGCTCGTGACGCAGGCGCTCGTGAACATCCTCGACAACGCGCTGCGGTACTCGCCGAGCGACGCGCCGATCGAGGTCGGCGCGCGCCTGGTCGGCGGCGAGGTGCAGATCCGGGTGGAGGACCGCGGGCCGGGGGTGCCGCCCGGCGACGTCACCCGGATTTTCGACAAGTTCTACCGGATCCAACACGACGGCAAGGTCCACGGCGCCGGCCTCGGCCTCACGATCAGCCACGGTGTCATCGCGGCACACGGCGGACGCATCTGGGCAGCCAACAGGCCGGCCGGCGGCGCGATCGTAGCGTTCGCCCTGCCGGTGCGGCCGCCCGCCGCCGCCCACGATGAGGACACGCGGACGGACCGCGGAGATCGAGCGCCTGAATGGGCGATATCGGGCCCCGCGTCCTAGTCGTCGACGACGAACTGGCGATCCGGCGGTTCCTGCGCGCGTCGCTGTCGGCGCAGGGCTATCAAATTTTCGAAGCGGCGTCGGGAGAGCACGCGCTGCAGGCCGCCGCGGTCGACCGGCCGGACCTGGTCATTCTCGATCTCGGGCTTCCGGATCTGGACGGGGTGGAGGTCACGCGCCGGCTCCGCGAATGGTCGAAGGTCCCCGTGATCATCCTGTCCGTGCGCGGGCATGAACAGGATAAGATCGCGGCGCTCGACGCCGGCGCCGACGACTACCTCACCAAGCCGTTCGGTATCGGCGAACTGCTGGCGCGGATGCGCGTCGCGATGCGCCACGGGGCGCAGCCGGCCGACGAGCCCGTCGTCACGGTCGGCGACCTGACCGTCGACGTGGCCCGCCGCCTCACCGCCGTGGCCGGTCGTGAGATCGCGCTGACCCCGGTCGAGTACTCGCTGCTCCGGACGCTCGCCGTGCACGCCGGCCGCGTCTTGACCCACGGCCAGTTGCTGCGCGAAGTGTGGGGGCCGGGATACGTCCGCGACGGCAACTTGCTCCGGGTCAACATCAGCAAGCTGCGTCACAAGATCGAGCCGGAGCCCGGCCGGCCGCGCTACATCGTTACCGAGCCCGGGGTGGGCTACCGGCTGCGCGTGCCGGCGGACTCGCCGGCCACGATGTAGTTACAGCCCGCCTGACGCGCGCTACCGCTCCGCGTCGGGTTTCTTCGGGTCCAATTTCAGCGCGGCGGAGTTGATGCAGTAGCGGAGACCGGTCGGCGCCGGGCCGTCGTTAAAGACGTGGCCCAGGTGCGCGTCGCACCGGGCGCAGAGCACTTCGGTGCGGATCATGCCGTGGCCGCGATCCGTCTCCTCGGCGATGGGCGCGTCCTCGGCCGGCCGCGTGAAGCTCGGCCATCCGCATCCTGCGTCGAACTTGTCGTCCGACTCGAAGAGCACCGCGCCGCAGCAGACGCAGCGGTACGTCCCCGGCGCCGTCGTCTTTTCGTACTCGCCGCTGAACGGCCGCTCCGTCGCCTTGTGCCGCGTGACCGCGTACTGCTCCGGCGTCAACAGCTGACGCCACTCGGCGTCCGTCTTCTTAAGTTTCTCTCGTTGTTGGGTCATCGAGGTTCCCTCGGCCGAAGTTCGGCGGAAGTTCGCGTCGCCCTCACGATATCTCCGGGACAGGTCGTTGGCAAGGCGGCGCGTGGTTGAGAGCCTGCGCCGCCCACACCCCTCGGGTTCGTCTTCACAGGTTTACGCTCATTTTGTCGACTTTTGGGCATCAGGAATAGAAGGCTCGGGGCACGTTGCGGTAAAGGCGGTCGACGAACATCCCGGGCACACCGGCCGCCTGAGAGGACGTTTTCCGCCATGCCGCGTGCTGCGGGATCGGGGGAAACGCACCGCCCCACGGAGACGCGGGAGAGCCGCCGTGACGGCAACGATCTGCGCGCGACGCTTATGGCGCGTCTCGTGGCCGTCAGCGACACGCTGCGGGGCAGCCCGTCGACGGACTCCGCCGCGGCCGCCGTCGGCCGCGCGCTGCTCATGCTCACGGGCGCCGCGCGCGGCGCCGTGTTTCTCCGGTCGCAGGCCGGCATCGTCACCTGCCCCTGGTCGCACAATCTCTCGGACGACTACGCTGGGCACCTCCGGACACCCGAGGGAGCGAACCCCTGGGCGCATCTGTCGCGGCATCCCGAACTGACGTGCATGGAACTGCCCGCGCGCGGCCGCGTCCGGCCCGCCGGTCCGTCGATCATCGAGGACGTCCGCGCCCTGCCGGCCGGCAACGACACGCGGCGCGCCGCGGAGCGCGAAGGGATCCGCGCGATCAGTTCGTGGCCGCTCAGCCGGGGCGGCCGGGTCTTTGCGGCCGTCGCGTACTACTTCGATGCGCCGCACGAGTGCGCGGAGGCCGAGCGGGAGGTCGTGCTCGCCTTCGCGCTGCAGGCCACGGCGACGCTCGAGCAGGCGATCGCCGCGGAGGCGCGCGGCGAGACGGCCGCCGAGGCGATCGCCGCGGCCGAAGAGGCCGCCGAGATCGGGGCGCGGCTCGACGTCGAAGCTGCCAGGCTGGCCGCCCTGCAACGCGCGTTGGACGCGGAGAGCGCGCACCTGTCCGCCGAGCGCACGGACCTCCAGGTTGAGCGCGAGCGGCTCGGGGGTGCGCGTCGGAAGCTCGACGCGGACCGCGAGCGCCTGGACGAGTCGCGCCGTGCGCTCGAAACCGAATCCGAGCACTTCGCGGCCACGCGGGGCGAGCTCGAGGCGGACCGGAAGCGTCTGGCGGATCTCCGCCGCGACGCGGAAGAAGGGCAGGCCAAGCTCGAGACGTTCCGCCACGAACTCGACCTGCAGCGGTATCAGCTCGACGGTCTTCGGGAAGAGCTCGACATCGCGCGCCGGGAACTGACGAAGGCGCGCGGAGATCTTGAGACGGAACGCGCCGCGGTCGCCCAGGCACGGGCGGACGTGGAACAGGCGCGCGCGGCGCTGGACGGCGAACGCGCGCGCGAGCGTCAGGAGGCAGCCGAGGTACGCGCGGCGCTGCACGCGGACCGTGAGGCGCTGGGGAAGACGCGCGCCGAGCTCGAGGCGGACGGGAAGCGTCTGACGGATCTCCGCCGTGAAAGCGAAGAAGAGCAGGCCAAGCTCGAGGCGTTCCGCCGCGAGCTCGACAAGGAGCGGCATCAGCTCAACGGGCTTCGGGAAGAGCTCGACGGCGCGCGCCGGGAACTGACGAAGGCGCACGGAGAGCTCGAGACGGAACGCGCGGCGGCCGCCCAGGCACGGGTGGACATGGAACAGGCGCGCGCGGAGGTGACCGGCGCCCGCGGCGATCTTGACACCGAGCGCGCGGAAGCGGCCAAGGCGCGCGCGGCCCTGGACGCCGACCGCGAGACGCTCGGGAAGACGCGCGCGGAGATCGAGGCAGAGCGCGCCGGCCTCGAGGGGACGCTCCGGACGCTCGAAGCGGAGCGCGCCAAGCTAGACGAAGCGCGGCGCGCGCTCGAGGCGGAGCGAAAGCGGTTCACCGAAGCCCGCGCGTCGGCGGCGAAGGACGATGGGACGAAGCACGCGGCGGCCGCCGCCGAGTTGGAGGAAGAGAAGAGCCGCCTGATCGAGGCGCACAGCGAGCTGACCCTCGCCGAGGGCGAGTTGGCCCGCGCCCGGGCGGCGCTGGACGCGGAGACGGCGCAGGTCGCCGCCGCGCGCAAGGAGATCGACGCGGACCGCGCACGTCTCGGGGAGCAGCGGCGAACGCTGGACGCGGAGACGGCGCAGGCCGCCGCCACGCGCAAGGAGATCGACGCGAGCCGCACGCGTCTCGGGGAGCAGCAGCGAACGCTGGAATCGGACCACGCCCGGTTGACCGAGGCGCAGCGCGCGCTCGACGCGAATCGCGCCCACCAGATCGAGGCGCAGCGCGGGCTCGACACGGAGCGCGCCCGCCTGACCGAGGCGCAGCGCGCGCTCGAGACCGGCCGCGCGGAGCTCGAGCAGCGGCGGAACGCGGCGGCCCCGGCGCTTGCTCCGGCGGCCTCGGCTCCGAAGCCCGCCCCGGTGGATCCGGCGCGCTTCAAGCCCGCCAAGCCCGCCGTCTCGAAGGACACTAAGGCGAACAAGTCGGCGAGCATCCCGGACGAAGGGAGCATCCGGCCGATCAATTCGGTGATCGGCCGGCAGACGACGCCGGAGCGGTATCGGGAGCGGCTCGCCGGGTGGGCGGAAGTCGCCGCGAAGGGTCTGGGCTGCAATGACGCGGAGATTCTCGACGTGAAGCACGCGGCGCTGCTGCACGGCGTCGATACGGTCGGACGCGAGATGTCCCCCGGCGTCGCGACGATCCTCAAGTACCGGACGGAGCGCTGGGACGGCGCGGGGACGCCGGACCGTCTCAAAGAGGACGCCATCCCGGTTGGGGCAAGGATTCTCGCCGTGGCGATCGCGTACGCCGACATGGTCACAGGCGGACCCGGCACGCCGATGCTGTACTATCTCGACGCGAAGGCGCAGCTGCGCCGGAACGCCAGCGCGCAGTTCGATCCGGAGGTCGTGCAGGTCTTCTGCCGCGTCGTCGACCGCGGCTGACCGTTCGATTATCGTCCTGAGCAGGCTTTAACTGAGCCCCCATGGAAACCGGCGAGGCGTCATGGCGCCGCCGCCGTCCATATGAAGGGGCGAGCAAGAACCTTCTTTCGCGCGGGGGCCGCGGGTCGCGGCGCTCGATGCGGTGAACGTGACCGTGGACGCGCGCGAGTTCGTCACCGTCATCGGTCCCTCCGGCTGCGGCAAGTCCACGCGGCGGCCCTCCGAGGGCGTCACGCCGGCGATCGGGTGCGTGTCCTGCCGTCCAGCGAAGCGATAAACTGGATAGAGGCGCATCTTCTCCGGAGGCGACCCCCGCGCGGAAACGCGCCGGGTGTTTTAAAGGCGACGGGAGGAGGCAGTTCATGCCCGACAACGAGACGACCCTGAAGACCTCCGCGACATCCACGGCGGCACAGGGAACCACGTCCGCGCCGGCGATGACGCCGGTCGAACAGCAGGCGCTCGAGCACATCTGGATCCACACCGCGCGGTGGCTCGACCTTGCCGAGCGGGATGGGCTGCGGGTGCTGGTCCGCGGCGACGGCTGCCACCTCTGGGACGCCCGCGGCCGCAAGTACCTCGACAGCCTCGCCGGGCTCTACGTGGTCAACGTGGGCCACGGCCGGAAAGAGATCGGCGAGGCGATGGCCCGCCAGGCCGGAGAGCTGGCCTACGTCTCGGCCGCGTCCTACACGAGCCTTCCCGCGGTGCAGTTGGGCGACGTGCTGGCGGGGCTGACGCCCGGCGACCTCAACCGGTTTTTCTTCTGCTCCGGGGGGTCCGAGGCCGTCGAGACGGCGATGAAGATCGCCAAGCAGATCCAGGCGATGCGCGGGTTCCCGAAGCGCTACAAGATCATCGCGCGGCTCGGCGGTTACCACGGCGCGACCTTCGGCGCGTTGAGCGTGACGTCGTCCCGCAACGAGACGTACTTCGGGCCCTTCATGCACGGCGTGTCGTTTGTGCCGTCGCCCGACCGCTACCGGCCGCGGTTCGGTCTCAGCGGCGAGGCGGAGGACCTGGCCTGCGCGGACGCGATCGACTACGAGATCCGGGCGCAGGGACCGGAGACCGTCGCCGCGGTGCTCGGCGAGCCGGTCTCGGCCGCCAACGCCACCCACGTGCCGTCGCCGCGCTATTGGCAGCGGGTGCGGGAGATCTGCGACAAGCACGGGGTGCTGCTGATCTGCGACGAGGTCATCAACGGCTTCGGCCGCACGGGTACGATGTTTGCGACGGAGCAATTCGGCATCGTACCGGACCTCATGACGATGGCCAAGGGCCTGTCCTCCGGCTACGCGCCGATCGGCGCCGTCGCGGTGACCGACCACCTGTACGCGGAGTTCAAGCAGAAGGACGTCGGCCTCGCGCACCTGCTGACGTTCGGCGGACAGGCCGTGTCGTGTGCCGCGGCCCTGGCGAACCTCGACATCATCCGGCGCGAGAACCTGCCGCGCCGGTGCGCCGAACTGAGCCCATACTTGAAAGAGCGCCTCGAAACCCTGCGCGCGCACCCGACCGTCGGCGACGTTCGGGGCATCGGCCTGCTCTACGCGGTCGAGCTGGTGCAGAACAAGCAGACCAAGGAACCGTTCGGCTGGGGCCCCGCCGCCGCGGCGCACCCGTTCAGCCGGCGGCTCGTGGCCGCGATGGACGAGCGCGGGCTGTTCGGTCGCGTGTTCATGTCGATTCAGATCTCGCCGCCGCTCGTCATCACGCGTGAGGAGATCGACCGGATGGTCTCGATCATTGACGAGAGCCTGACGGTGGCGGAGCGCGAGTTCGGGTTCGTCTAGGCGGGACACGCGATCCTCGTTGACGGCGGCCCCGCCGGCGACCGGCGGGGCCGCCGCCGTTTATCATCGGCGCGGACGGTGAGCGGCGATGATCTGCCGCACTTCGTCGAGCGGCATCGCCTCGACCGTGCCGCGGAATCCCGTCATCGTCTCGGCGGCCGTCAGCGCGTTGAGGATCGACTCTTCGGTGGCCTCGGCGACGGCCTCGAAGAACGGGTCGATGTGTTCTTGGGGGATCATCGTGAGCGCGTAGGGCGCGGTGGGCGGCGCGGGAAGGTCGTTCCCGGTCGCAAACGCGAGGAAGAGGTCGCCGCTGGTGTTGAACCCGTGGCCGCCGACACGGGCGAGCCCGACCGTGGCGCGGCGCGCGAGGCGCGTGCACTGGATCGGGATCAGCGGCGCATCCGTCGCGGCGATCACGATGATGGAGCCTTTCGGCTCCTCGCCGCCCCGGCGCGCGTCGAGCTCCCGGCCCACCGGAACACCGTCGATGCGGAGGTGCGGTAGGCGGCCGTAGTTCGCCTGTACCAGGACGCCCACGGTGTAGCGGCCGCCGAGCACCCCGACCACCCGCGACGCCGTGCCGATGCCGCCTTTGAACCCGTGGCACCGCATCCCGGTGCCGCCGCCGACGTTGCCCTCGGCGACGGGCCCGCCCGCCGCCGCGGCCAGCGCCTCGTAGAGGTGATCGCCGGTGATCTGAAACGCTTCGATGTCGTTGAGAAACCCATCGAACGTCTCGGCCACGATCGGGAGGTGAAAGCGGTGGCTGTATCCGTGCTCCACCGCGTAGCGGATCAGCGCGTCGCGGACGACGCCGACGGCATAGGTGTTGGTGATGGCGATCGGCGAGCCGAGCAGTCCGGACTCGTCGAGCCACGGCACCCCGGTCATTTCGCCGTTGCCGTTGAACGAAAACCATCCGCCGAACGCATAGTTGGTCCAGATGGCGCCCCTGCGCGGCACGATGACGGTAATGCCGGTGCGCGTCACGTGCGGGGCATCCGCGATGAGCGTGCGGTGCCCGACGAGCACGCCGCCCACATCCGTGATCGCGTTGTTCGGACCGGCGGGCAGCCGCCCGATCGTGATGTCGAGGTCCCGCACGCGTGCGCGTCCCATGCCTGATCCTCCAATCGTGGGCCGGGAATGCTGCGTGGTTCGTGGACGCGCCGGAGCGTCCCTAGGAACGCCGGGTGTGCGGGGAATGTTGCCCGCGTCGCCGACGGTTAGTGTAAGATAGCAACGGCCGCCGGGGGTTCCGTGCGCGTGATCCGCCGGCGCGTGATTGAACACGACGGGCGGTGAGTATGCGGCTCGAGCGGCTGCTTCACGGACGCTTCTACTACGGATGGATCGTCGCCGGCGTCACGTTCCTCACGTTGATCGCCGCCGCCGGCGTGCGGTCCACCCCGGGCGTACTGATCGTCCCGCTCGAGCACGAGTTCGGCTGGAACCGCGAGGTCGTGCCCGCCGCCGTTTCGATCGGCCTGCTGCTCTACGGTTTCTCCGGACCCTTTGCCGCGGCGCTGATGGACCGGTTCGGCGTGCGCCGGATCATGCTGTCCTCGCTCGCGTTCGTCGCCGCCGGCGTCGGCCTGACGACGGTGATGCGCACCGCGTGGCAGCTCGACCTGCTGTGGGGGCTCATCGTCGGGACCGGTACGGGCGCGATGGCGATGACGCTTGGCGCCTACATCGCCACGCGCTGGTTCATCGAGCGGCGCGGGCTCGTGATGGGTGTGTTCAGCGCGGCCAGCGCGACCGGCCAGCTCATTTTCCTGCCGCTGCTGGCGTCGCTTGTGGTGCTGCACGGGTGGCGCTCCGCGTCGGCGACGGTGTCGGCCGTGGCGCTTGCGATGATTCCGCTCGCGGCGCTGCTGATGCGCAACGATCCCGCGGAAATCGGTCTGCGCCCATTTGGCGCGCCGGCCGACGACACGCCGGCCGCCAATGCGGCCGGGCCACAGACGCCGGCCGGCCCGCGTCCAAATCCGGCCGTGGCCGCCGTGCGCGCGCTTGCCGACGGCATGGGCAACCGCGACTTCTGGCTGCTCGCCGGGTCGTTTTTCGTCTGCGGCGCGAGTACGAACGGCCTCATCGGCACCCATCTCATTCCGGCGTCCATGGAGCACGGCGTGCCGGAGGTGGCGGCCGCCGGGTTCCTCGCCACGATCGGCGTGTTCGACCTGATCGGGACCGTCTGCTCGGGCTGGCTCACCGACCGCTGGGACAGCCGGTACCTCCTGTGCTGGTACTATGCGCTGCGCGGGCTGTCGCTACTGTTTCTGCCCTACGCGCTTGGGACGTCGTTCGGGCCCATGGCCGCGTTCGCGGTGTTCTACGGTCTGGATTGGGTGGCGACGGTGCCGCCGACCGTCCGTCTCACCGCGGACGTCTTCGGCAAGCAGCGCGTCGGCGTCATGTTCGGGTGGATCTTCGCGTCGCATCAGCTCGGTGCGGCCATGGCGGCGTTTGGCGCCGGAGCGCTGCGGACCTGGTTCGGCACGTATCAGGGCGCCTTCATGGGCGCCGGCCTGCTGTGCCTGATCGCGGCCGGGCTGGTGATGCGGATCACGGCGCAGTCCCGCGGCCTGACTCCGCCGCTGCGGCCCGCCCAGGCCGGGGCAGTATAAACAGGTCCGACACCTCGGCTTCCCGGACCCGCGCCGCGAAAACGGCCGCATCGCCCGCGCTCGCGGTTCTCGTCGTTGTGCTGGGTGGGCTGTTCGGCCGCGTCCCGGCCGTACTGGCCCACGCCGTGCTGCTCCGCGCCGACCCCCCGGATCTGTGCCGGCTGCCGAGCGGGGACAGCCTCGCCGCGGACACCCCCGCGTGCCGCACCGGCGCGGTGCTGCCGGCGCCGCCCCGATCGGTCGAGCTGCTGTTCAGCGAACCGGTCCAGCCCATCGGGCGCGGTCTACGCGTCGTCGGCCCGGATGGCCGGCGCGCAGATCGAGGCCCCGTCGGGGTCGCGGGCGCGCAGGTGAGCGTGCCGGTCGACGCGCGGGCCACGGGAACGTACCGCGTGGTCTGGTCGGTCATCTCGCCGGACACGCATCCCGAGTTCGGTACGATGACCTTCAGCGTCCGACGGGCCGGCGGCATTGTCGCGGAAGGCGCCCCGGCCGCGGGCGCACCGGGCACGTGGGGAATCGTTCTCGGTGCCCTCGGGCACCTGCTTCACTTCTGCGGTTACGGGCTCGGGTTCGGAATTTTCGCGGCCGCGTGGCTCGCCGGCGGTCCAGAAGCTCCCGAACCCATGTGGCGGGCGCTCGGGCTCGGCATCCTGCTCTTGCTCGCCGCCGAGCCGGTCGCGTTCGCGGCGGAGTCCGTCTCGCTCGGCGCCTTGGGCGGAGCGGATCCCGCGGTGATGGGCGCCGTGCTCGACTCGAGCTTCGGGCGGGTGCTGGCCCAGCGGCTCGCCGCCGCGATCCTGCTGTGGGTGCTCGCGGGCGCGATTCGAACCGGCGCGCTGCGGGCGGCTTGGCCGGTGCCACTGCTCGGCGTGGCGCTCGCGTTCGTCGACGGAGAGGCCGCGCACGCGGCGGGCGTGCGGCCGCCGTGGTGGGGGCTCGGTGTCAATACGGTGCACGTGTGCGCGATGGGCTTGTGGGCGGGTACGCTCGCGTTTGCCCTGCTGCCGCCCCCTTTGCCCAGATCCTCTCGCGGGTGGCGCATCGCTGCGCGCGTGCTCGCGCCGGCCGCGGTCGCGGGCGCCGCGGCGACCGGCGCTGTGATGGCTTTCCAGCATCTGGCGGGGCTGCGGGACTTCGTGGCCAATCCTTACGGCCGGGCCCTTGGCGTGAAGGCCCTCGTGGCGATTGCGGCCGCGGGGCTCGGATGGGCCGGCGTGCGCCGCTCCGCCCCGCGCCTGCTTCGCTGGGAGGCGGCCGCGCTGCTCGCCGTGCTCGCGCTGGCCGGACTGCTCGTGCTGATGCGGCCGCCGGTGCCGTAACGGCGCCGCGCGCGCAGAGGGGGTGGCCGTCGTGCGACTGATTGCCGGCCTCGGCGGAATCTGCGTGATCATCTCTATGCTCTGGGACGCTTTCGAGACCGTCATCCTGCCGAGGCGGGTCGCGCGCCATCTTCGGGTGGCCTTCTACATCACATACTTGTGGCGCGCCTGGGTCGCGCTGGTGGGGCGGATGCGCCGGCCGAGCCGGCGCGAGGCGTATCTCGCATACTTCGGACCGCTCGTGACTCTCAGCCTCCTTGCCGTCTGGGCCGTTGGGCTGATCGTCGGGTTCGGAATGTTGCAGTGGAGCTACGGGTCGCAGATGACCGCGCCGGAGGGCCACCCGGGATTCGGTACCGACATCTATCTCAGCGGGACGACGTTCTTTACGCTCGGGCTGGGGGACGTCCAGCCGAGATCCACAGTCGCCCGCATCATCCTCGTCGTCGAGAGCGGGGTCGGATTTTCGTTCCTGGCGCTGATCATCTCGTACCTGCCGGTGATCTATCAGGGGTTCTCGCGGCGGGAGTCGCACATCTCGATGCTCGACGCGTGGGCGGGGTCGCCGCCGAGCGCCGGAGAACTGCTGAGGCGGTCTCGCGGCGACCGCGCGCTGCTGGAGCCGTTTCTCCGCGAGTGGGAACGATGGGCGGCCGATCTGCTCGAAAGCCACATCTCATACCCGGTGTTGATCTACTTCCGGTCCCAGCACGACAACGAATCCTGGCTCTCCGCGATCACGGCGGTGCTGGACAGTTGCGCGCTGATAATCGGCGGCCTCGAAGGCGCGCCGCACCGGGCCGCCGAGCTTACGTTTGCGATGGCGCGCCACGCGCTCGTCGACATCAGCATCCTGTTCAACCAGCCGCCGGTGCCGCCGCACCCGGACCGGTTGTCTGAGGACGATCGGGCCAGACTCATGGCGGTGCTGCGCGCCAACGGCTGTCCGGTGCGCGGGGGCGCGGCGGCGGCGACGCAGATGGATGAGCTGCGCCGCATGTACGAGCCGTACGCCAACGGGCTGTCGTACCGGCTCGCGATGCCGCTGCCGGCGTGGCTCGGCGCGGAGGGCGCGCGCGACAACTGGCAGAAGTCGAGGTGGCGGTGATCGTGTCGCGGTGATCGTGCTGGCCTCGGCCTCGCCGAGGCGCGCCGAGCTGCTCGCCTCGGCGGGGATCCGGTTCGTCGCCGTTCCGAGCAGCGTCGTCGAGGAGCGCCTGGCGGGTGAGCCGCCCGAGGTCTTCGTACGCCGCCTCGCCGCGGCGAAAGCGCGCGACGTGGCCGCCGGGCGGACGAACGGGTTCGTGCTCGCCGCGGATACCGACGTCGTGCTGGAGGGCGACGTGCTCGGGAAGCCCCGAGACGCCGCGGACGCCAGAGTGATGCTCGCGCGGCTGTCGGGACGCGTCCACGACGTGGTGACGGGCTTCGAGGTGTATGATGTGCCGGCGCGGCGCGCGGACGGCGGCGTCGTGCGGACCCGTGTCGAGTTCGCTCCGCTCAGCCGCGAGGAGATCGACGCGTACGCCGCCACGGGCGAGCCGTTGGGGAAGGCGGGCGGATATGCCATTCAAGGGGGGGCCGCGGGAATGATCCGGCGGATCGAGGGGTCGTACACCAACGTCGTGGGGCTGCCGCTTCGCGAGGTCCTGGAGACGCTCCGGCGGATGAGGGCGCTGTGACGCGCGCGCAGCCGCTGCCGGTGCTCATCGCGTCGTATCTCGAGCCGCAGCTCGTCGAACGGATCCGCGCCGTGCCCGGCGTGGAGGTCATGTACGAGCCCGACCTGCTGGCGAAGCCGGTCTACCAGGGCCAGCATCACGGCCAGCGATTCACGAGGAGCGCCGCCGACGAGGCGCGGTGGCGGACGCTGCTCGCGAGGGCGGAGGTGCTCTTCGACTTCGACCATACGAACATCGAGCGTATCCCAGTCCTCGCGCCCAACGTCCGCTGGATCCAGGCGACGAGCGCCGGCATCGGTGAGATGCTCGTCCGCCGGGGACTCGTCGATTCGCCGATTACGTTCACGACCGCGGCGGGGGTGCACGCGACCGCGCTCGCGGAGTTCTGCGCGATGGCGATGCTCGTCTTCATCAAAGACCTGTTCTGGCTGCGCGCCGAACAGACGGCCCATCGGTGGGAGCGCTATTGCGCGCGAGAAGTCCGTGGGATGACGCTCGGCATCGTAGGGCTCGGCAATGTCGGGCGCGAGGTCGCCCGGCTGGGCGCGGCGCTCGGCATGCGAGTCATCGGGACGAAGCGCACCATCCCCACGGGCGGCGCACCCCACGTGGAGCAGGTGCTGCCGCCCGAGCGAGTTGGGGAGGTCATCCGGCAGGCAGACGTGCTCGTCCTGATCGTCCCGCAGACGGCGGGTACCCGGCGTCTGCTCGGCGCGGAGCAACTGCGGAGCATGAAGCGGGGCGCTATTTTGATCAACATCGCGCGGGGCGGGATCGTGGACGAACAGGCGATGATCGCCGCGCTGCGGGACGGACATCTTGCCGGCGCGGCGCTGGACGTGTTTGCGACGGAGCCGCTCCCGAACGACAGCCCGCTCTGGGACATGCCGAACGTGATCGTAAGCCCGCACTCGGCAAGCACGGTGCCGGGCGAGAATGCGCGCCTAACCGAACTGTTTTGCGAAAACCTCCGCCGCTACCTGGACGGCCGGCCCCTGATCAATCGCTTCGAACGCGAGCGGGCCTACTGACGGCCCCGTCCGCCCGCTGCCGGATGCGGGTTAGGCGAGCGGACAGGCCGTCTTTGTGGAAAGTCCCTAGGGAGCCGCGATCTGGAGGTCCTGCTCGAGGCTCGAGGTCCCGACGGCGCCGGCCGGGAGGGAGACATTCCCGCCGTGGATCAAAGCGCCCGCGGCGAGGCCGACCGGTCCGAGGATGATCGCCCCCGTCAGGCTCGTGGCCCCGGCGGCCCCCACGTCACTCACCTGCCGGACCGAGTCGGGCGTCACGTCGAGAGGTGCGAGCCGGACGGGCCGGCCGTCGACGGCGTTGACCTCGACGTAGGCGATGTGCACCCGCGCGTTCTTCCCGAAGATCCCGGGCTTGGAGACGTCGGTGACGATGCCCTGGGCCGGGGTGCCCTGTGTCACCACCGCCGTGCGGTAGATGAGCACGTCGGTCGCGACCGTGAACCTGACCTGGGCCCCTTCGGCGATCTTGCCGGAGTCGACCGGGGTCTCAAACCGGAGCAGCACTTTTGTGCCGGCCGGAGCCGTCAGGATCGAGCCGGCGAACGCGGGAACTAGGGAGAAGGCGAGGGCGAAAACAGCGACAAGCGCAACGCAGGTACGCATGGGCGGCCTCCTTTGTCGTCCGTTAGTTCGGCGTAAGTTTCGAGTTCGTGGTTCCGCGAGTGAGGCAATCGCCGGGAGGAATTATTCGCCGCGCCCGCTCGGACACCTGCGCCCCCGCCCGCGCGCCGCACGTCTGCCCGCGGCGAGGCGGTCCCGCGTTCGGCGCACTCGTGTCCGGTGCCGATCCCGCGAATAACCCATTAAAATAAGGCCCCGGACGCGGAAGCCATGAAGGAAACCCCTTTGGCTTCCCGAACCCCCTAAGTGCCGAAGCGACGACCATAAACCGGGAGGGAGACATGACGAAGGCTCAGTTCGCGGCGAAGCTCGCTGAGAAGTGGAAGACACCGAAGGCGCACGCGGTCCGCACGCTCGATGACGTGCTGGACCAGCTGACCTCGACCTTGAAGAAGGGCGATCGCGTTCGTTTTCCCGGGTTCGGAACGTTCCGGGTCCTGAAGCGGAAGGCCCGGATCGCGCGCAACCCGCAGACCGGCGAGCCGGTGAAGGTGCCGGCCAGGACGGTTCCCCGGTTCACCCCGGCCAAGGAACTGAAGGAGCTCGTGAAGCGCGCCTAAGCCGCGAAGAGCAGCCTCGACCGGGCCGGCGGGGTCGGTGCCCCCGCCGGCCCGGTCCAGTTTTCCCCCCGCCCGCCCCGCCGGCCCGCGTCTGAACCCCGCGCCGTCTGGGTATCCTGGCACTTTGCCGGGAGACCTGCTACTATTTAATGCCGGTAGTGAATAGGGACGCTCAACAACGAACTCGAGCCGCGACGCTCGGGGGAGACGGCATCCTCGTGCCTCGCCCACCGCACAGCGGCTCCGCCGGAGGCAACAGCAACCGATGCAGACCAATCGAATGAAGCTGCTCATCGGGGGCGTGCAGCTTCGCGACGGCGTGTCCACGGTCACGGACATTCTGGGGCGTCTGCTGACGCGCGACGGTCTCTACGTGACGGCCGTCGAGCGCGGCTTCGCGTCGACGATCTACGGCGCCCACCAATACGACCCGCTCGTCATCGCGCCGGAGCCGCCGACCTCATGGGGTGATTCGCGGGTCGATATCCTCGTGGGTCTCGAGTACGACGTCAACCCGGACTCGAAGGTCCAGCCGAACCGCGACACGCTGCTGCGCCATGCCCGCGAACTGCGCGACGGCGGCGTCGCCATCTACGACAGCTCGACCGGGATTGTGCCGACCGACGACCTCGAGGCGCGCGGCGTGCGCGTCTTCCCGATTCCCGCGCGTCAAATCGCGCAGCGCGACCTCAAGAAGGAAGTCGTCAAGAACGTCGTCATGACGGGCGCGCTCTTCCGGCTGCTCGACTTCGATCAGGACGAGAGCCGCCTGCGCCGTCTGCTCGAGGAACGGTTCGCCAAGCGCGGGGCCGGGCTCGTCGATCTGAACCTCGAGGCGGCCCGGCGCGGCCGCGCGGCCGCGGAAGCGATTCTCAGGGAGCGCGGGTGGCGCGACATCGGGATGCGGCTGGAGCCGGTCGCCGGGAAGCCGCCCGCAGTGTACATCGGCGGGAACGAGGCGCTTGCGATCGGCGCCATTCAGGCCGGGGTTCGATTCTACGCCGGCTACCCGATCACGCCCGCGACATCGATTCTCGAATTCATGCAGCGGCATCTGCCGCGGTACGGCGGCCGCGCGCTGCAGGGCGCGAACGAACGCGAGTCGATCCGGGCCGCGCTCGGCGCCGCGGCGGTCGGCGTGCTCAGCATGGTCGGCACGAGCGGCCCGGGGCTGTCGCTCAAGGTGGAAGAGATCGGCGTCTCCGGCATCACCGAGACGCCGCTCGTCATTGTGGATACGATGCGGGCGGGTCCGTCGACGGGGATGCCGACGAAGCCGGAGCAGGGCGACCTGTGGCTCGTGACCGGCGGCGGCCACGGCGAGATCCCGCGCATCGTGATTGCGCCATCCACGATCGAAGAGTGCTGTTCGCTGATGCGCGACGCGGTGCGGCTGTCGGACAAGTACCAGTGCCCGGTCTTTTTCCTGACGGACCTCAACCTGAGCGAAGGACGCGCCACCGTCCGTGAGGACGCGTTCAAGAACGGCGGACGGCCCGCGCGCGAGGTCTTGAGCGAGACGGACGTTCACGAGGGGCGCTATCTTCGGTACCGCCTCACCGATTCGGGCATCTCGCCGCGCCTCGTTCCGGGGACCCCGGGGGTCACCGCCAAGGTCAACAGCACCGAGCACGACGAGGCCGGATTCGTCACCACCCACCGGCCGATGCGCGTCGCGCAGATGGACAAGCGCATGCACAAGATGATGGAGTATCTCCAGCACGACGCGAAGCCGCCGCAAGTTTACGGCACCCTGGGTAAAGGTCCGATCCTCGTGGGGTGGGGTTCAACCAAACCGGTCCTGTTGGACGCGCGTGAACGCCTGCGGTCGGAAGGCGTCGAGGCCGCGGTCGTGCACTTTACGCACCTCTGGCCGTTCCCGACGGCGCTCGCGAAGCCGCTGCTCGATCGCGGCGTGCCGGTAGTCGTCTGCGAACACAACTACCTGGGGCAACTGGCCGGTCTGATCCAGGCCCACTGTCTCATTCAAACGCGGCGCGTCCTCAAGTACAACGGACGGCCGCTGCACCCGTCCGAGGTCGTTCGTGCCGTGCACGAGGTGACCAGCAACGGCGCCGGCACGATCCGCCTCGGCGGCAAGGAACCCTTGATGGTCGAGGTGTCGCTCGATGCCTGAGACGAAGCCGGTGCAGCCCGTGAAGTCGGTCTGGGAGCAAAACGCCACGCCGCGGCACCGCATTCAGTGGTGCCCCGGGTGCGGCGACTACGCCGTGCTCAACGCCCTCAAGGCCGCCCTGACCTCTCTCGAAATGAGGCCGTCCGAGGCCTTCCTGGTCGGGGGGATAGGCTGCTCGGGCCAGATCCGCAACTACCTCAACGGCAACACCTTTTACGGCACGCACGGCGGTGCGCTCGCCTACGCCCTCGGCGCCAAAATGGCCAACCCCGGCCTGAAGGTGATCGTGCTGGCCGGCGACGGCGACACGCTGGCCATCGGCGTGGAGAACTTCGTGCACATCTGCCGGCGCGACCCGGACATCACGCTCGTCATCATGGACAACGGCGTCTACGGCCTGACGAAGGGGCAGGATTCGCCGTCGTGGGGCCTCGGGCAGCCGGAGATGAAGCTCTCCGAGGAACACCCGCCCTTCCTGGATCCGCTCAAGCTTGCCCTCGCCTCGGAAGCCACCTTCGTCGCGCAGTCATTCTCCGGCGATCCGAAGATGACGACGCAGTTGATGGTCGAGGCCGTCCGGCATCCCGGCTTCGCGATGCTGAACGACTTTTCGCCCTGCGTGACGTACAATAAGCTCAACACGTACGATTGGTTCCGCGACCACGTGGAGCCGGTGCCCGACGGCCACGATCCGGCGAGCCTGGAAGCGGCGGAGCGCCTGATCCATGAGTTCGACCGTCGTCAGAAGTTGCCCGTGGGCGTCATCTACCGGCACCCGCGTAAGAAGGAGCCGGCGAAGCGGCTGCCGCTGTGGCCGGCCGAGCTCGCCAACGTCGACGTCGAGCCGATGCTGGCGGGATTCCGGTAGGATCGTCTCGTGCGGCTCGGGAACAGCCGCGTGGATATCAAGGGTCCGGAATAGGTCCGTAGGAACGTCCGGGGACGCTCAGAATTCGGCGGCGACGCGTGTTCTGGGCGTCCCTGTTTTCGGGGGGGAGCGAGCTTTGCGCACCAGTAGGACACCGGACCCGCCGGCGGAGGGATTCGACGCCGGCCGGCTGCTCGCGGACCGTGACTATATTAAAGCCACGACGCAGTCGTTCCCCGCCGCCCTCATCCGGCGTGTCTTGCGGGCGATGGACGAGCGCCGCCGCGGTCGCGGTGGGGCGGCTCAGAATCCGCGGGACCTGCCGGAGATGAGTCTGGCCGAGATGCAGCGAGAAATCGCCTGGCGTCTTGGGACGCTGCCGCCCGAAGATGCCCGGGCCATCGCCAGATTCGTAAGGGAACTGGCGCTCCGCGGACGGTAGGGCTGCGCCGGCACGTTCGCCGACAGCCGCCGGTGAAACTTATAGCGAATTTCTTTAACAGTTTTCAGTTACTATTCGGAAGGTCTGCGGGCGCGGCTTCGGGGGCATGACGGAAGGAATGGGGAAAAGACTATTGAAGTTACAGGCCACTTGGTCGGGGCGGGTGGGGGTACAGCGGTCTACCATACCGCAAATCCCCGGGGTGCCCTTTGGGCAGCGGAGGGGAGGACTTCGCAGTCGCCGCGCGAGCGGCGAACGATTGTTTCCCGAGTGGGTGGGGTGCAAATCAACAGCACTCAGCGTCACACACTCGCAAGTGATGTCATGTACGGCGACGGCGGGGCATAACGCAGTAGACAAGATCCGGCACCTTCCAAGGCTGGTGCCGTGAGTCCGATCCCACCCGACCCCCGATCGGTCCCTAGGAATTCACCCCTCGGCGTTCTCACCGTGGTCCGCCAATGGTTGCGGACCATCGTGGAAATGAACGTCCGTGCCCCGGATGAACGCAACGAATTCGTGTCACCTCCGCCGTGGCTGCGCGGAGCGCTCGCTGCGGGCTTCATTATCGACGTCGGCGCACTCATGCTGCTTTCGCCCCGCGATATTCCGGCCGTCGCGGCGCTAACGGCGGTTTACGGGCTGACAATGCTCGTGCCCCCGGTGCCGAGCCCCCTCGGCATGATTCGCACCCCGCGCGTGGCGTTTCTTGTGACCTTGATGTTGCTCTGGTCCCCCCTGCATACGTTGATCGCGATCGCGTTCGGAACCATGCTGGCTGTTACCGCGTTCCGCCTCTACGAGCCGTGGCGTGCGCTCATCAATACGTTTTGGTGGGCGTATCCGGCGGCGTTTGGCTCCGCGATCGGACACGCCCTCTTGCGGGCCATTCCGGGGCGTCTCGCCGGAATCGCCGTCGCGAGTTTGGTCGTCCTCGTCCTCTACCTGCTTGCGAACTTTGCGTTGATCGCGCTGTACCGCCGTCTTCGCCACGGCGAGTCATTCTTCGCATATTGGTGGAGCTGCCTCACCGAGAATCCGCTGTCTCAAGTCTTGGCGGCGCCCGTCCCGGTTCTCTTGGGTACCATCGGGATCGGGCCCGGACGCGGGCCGTGGCTCGCGCTGTTGCTGACGACACTATCCGCGGTGACCATGCCGGCCGTTCGCGCGCAGCTGGCGGTGTTCTTGGCGTCGCAGCGCACCGTGCAGGACATCGTCCGCGCGCTCATGATCGCGCTCGAGCGGACGGTTCCGGGAGCGCACGCACACGCGCAGCGGGTGAGTGCGCTCGTGAGCGAAGTGGGCCGGCGGATGCGGGTGCCGGCGGGTGTGGTCGAGTCGTGGCGTACGGCGGCGCTCCTGCACGACATCGGACTGATCGACGCGGAGTCGCGGACGGCGCCGCCGGTCAGCCACGCGATCGTCGGCTCGAGAATCCTTGCGTCCCATCCCGATGCGGTCGTGGCCCAGATGGTGCGCGAGCATCACACGCCGTGGTCGGCGGTCACGTCGCGGCTTCGAGGAAATGTCGCACTCGGCGCGCGCGTCCTCGCCGCCGCCGAGTGTTACGACGAATTGCGGTACGGGACGCCGGACGCTCCCCGCAAGACGACCCACAAGGCGGCCGCGGCGGCCCTGCGGCCGCTGATCGGCTCCCACCTGGACCCTCGAGTCGCGCCGGTTGTGATCGAAACGGCCGGACGCCTGGAGCCGCGGTCGGCGTCGTGACGACCGGCCGCCGGGTGGCCGTTCCCACCGCGGTGTTTCTGGCCGTGCCCGCGGCGGTGCTCGCCGTGATCGGGTTTCATGAGCACCTGACGCCGGCGGATCCGACCCTGCTGCTGGCCACCGCCGCCACCGTCGCGTGGCTCGCCGCCTATCCGCTGCGGATCTCGCCGAGCGATGACTTCCCGCTGGTGTTCGTCCCGGTGATCGTCGCCCTCGGCGTCGGGCGGCCGGTTCTTGCCGCCGCCGGCGCGCTCGCGGGCCTGGTCCTCGCGGCCGGCACCGAAGCGGAGCGGTGGGGCGGGCTGCGCGCGATCGAGGAAGCGACCGCGTTGTCGGGCGCGGTGCTGGCGGCCGTGCTGCTGCCGCTCCCTCACGCGCCCTACCGGCTCGGCGGCGTTGTGCTTGCGGCGGTCGTCTACGCCGCGATCCGCACGCCGCTCGTGGCGACGCGGATCGCGAGAAACGAGGGGATGGGGTGGGGCCGGGCGTTCGCGATCGTGGCCAGCGCCTGCGGTACCTCCTTCGGCATCTCGGTGCTGCTCGCGCTGACCACCGTCACCGTGGAGCGCATCTGGCTTCCCGGAACCGGAGGAGTGGCGTTGAGCATGTTGCCGCTGCTTGCCGGCGGCGTCGTGCTGCACGTCTTTCATCCGCAGTCCATGAGCGGCCAGGAAGAGCGGCGCGTGCTTGCCACGACCGCCGTGCTGGCCGACGCGATGGACGTCAAAGACAGCCGGACCGGCCTGCATTCGCAGGACGTCGCCCAACTCGCGAAGCGGCTCGCGCGGGCGATCGGCGTGAACGAGCGGCTTGCGCACGATGCGTTCCTCACGGGGTTGCTGCACGATGTCGGCAAGGTGGTGGTCCCGGACTCCATTCTCCAGAAGCCCGGCCAACTCACTCCGGAAGAGTGGGACATCATGCGGTCTCACGTCGTCGACAGCGCCGACATGGTCGCGTCGATTGCCGGCTTATCCCGCATCGCGCCGATGGTGCGCGCGAGCCACGAGCACTACGACGGCACCGGCTACCCGGACGGCCTGCGCGGCCGCGAGATCCCGCTCGCCGCCCGCATCGTCGCGATCGCGGACACCTATCACGCCCTGACGAACGATCGCGTCTACCGCTCCCGGCGGGATGCCGCGGCGGCTCTTGCCGAGCTCGACCGGTGCAGCGGGACGCAATTCGACCCGGTGCTCGTGCGGGCGCTGCGGACCCTCGCCGCCCGCCCGGCGCCCGGCTCCGCCGGCGGGCCGGCCCCCGCGTGGCTGACGGTGCTGCGCCGTCCCGCTTTCGCGCTCCTGTGGTTCGGCGAGGCGGTGTCGTTTCTCGGCGACGAGGTCTTCTTCATCGCCATTACGCTGTGGGTGTACGCGCTGACCGGATCGGCCGTGACGCTCGCCGCCGCACTCTCGGCGGGATACGTGGCGCAGGCGTTGTTCAGTTTTCTCGCGGGCGCCGTGGCAGATCGTGTCGACCGCAGAGCCGTGGTGGCGCTGTCCGACGTCGGACGGGCGATCGTCGTGGCGGCGCTGCCGTTTGTGCTGCCGAGGTCGCTGCCCTTCGGCCTCCTTCTCCTCGGCATCTTGAACGTCGGCTCCGTCTTCTTCCGGGCGGCGGTCACCGCGCTCTTGCCGTCGATCGCGACGGTCGAGGAGTTGCCGGCGATCAACGCGCTGTTTCAGACGACGGAACGCATCGCCGAGATCGCCGGGGGCGTGCTCGGTGCCGCCGCGGTGCTGACGCTGGGGTACGCCGGGGTGATGTTCGCGGACGCCGGGTCGTTCCTCGTGAGCGCGATCTGCGTTCTGCTGATGCCGCTCGCCTGGGGCGCCGGACTCGGCGCGCGGGGCGGCGCGACCATTACCGCGGATCTGATGTCCGGTCTGCGGTACATGTGGCAGACGCCCTTTCAGCGGTATTTCGCGCTGCTGATCCTGCCGGGATACCTGACGCTCGCGTTTGAAGTGCTTCGCGCACCGATGGTGGTCCACACGGCGCATCTTTCGCCGGCGGCCTATGGCGTCGTAAACAGCGCGCTCGGCGTGGGCAAGCTCGCAACCGCGCTCGTCCTCGCGGGCCTGACGAGGCGCTGGGCGACGCCGAGTCTGGCGGTGTTTGCCTACATCCTGGCGGGGTTTGGGGTTGCCGTTTTCGCCACGGCGCCGTGGTATCTCGGCCTGGTCGCGGGTGCGTTCATCTTCGCGGTCGGCAACATGATGACGAGCATCGTGAACGCCACGCTGGTCATGCAGGTGACGCCCCAGGCGCTGCTCGGGCGCGTCCTCGGAAACCGGCAGATGCTGCTCCAGGGCACGCGGCTCATCGGGGCCTTGGCGCTCGGGCGCGTCGCCGACGCCGCCTCACCGCCGGTCGCGCTGTGGATCATGGCCGGGGCGTGTGTCTTCGGTGTGACGTTCGTGTGGTTGTTTACCGGCAGGTATGTGACGGCGCCGTCCAACCACTCCGCTTTGCCGGCAGGCGGCGCGCCGCCTGTCGCCGACGCCGGGCAATAAGACCGGCCGGGATGCGGGCCGCCGGGATGACGCCTCCGCCGCCTCACACGCAAACGACGCCGCCCGCGGTGTCGCTGCGGGCCCGCCGCCCGCCGGGCCGAGGCATTCCGGCGTGGTTCAATCACATGATGGCCGCCGTGGCCGCGGCGGCGCTCTTCGTGCTCGCCGAGGGATATTCGTCGAGGTGGACGGGGTCGTCGACATGACAACCGTTCCCAGGTTGGCCGCCGCGCTGGAAACGGCGGCCGCGCAGACGGCCGGCCCCGTGATCGTCTCGTTGATCGTGGCCGAATATCTGGACAGCCACGGCGTCGCGACGTTGTTCCAGACGGCGACGCGCCTCAGGGTGAGCCGCCGCGCGCTCTACCTCGTCGCGGCTCCGGAATCACCCGTCGGCGGGATCCTCCGCGCGGTGGACTTCGCATCCCTCTGCCCGGTGTTCGGTTCCGTGGACGCCGCGGTCGGCGCCGCCTCCGAGTCCGTCACGTAGTCCGCACCAGCCCACGCGCCGTGCCGCGCGTCGAGCACCGCATGGATCTCGGCACGGCTCGTCTGCGGATGCGTGTCGACCACCGTGATGGAGCGGGCCTCAAATCCGGGAGCGCCGGCGGTCAGGACTTCCGCGAGCCGCGCCGGCGAGCCGGCCAGGAGGACGACGCGCTCGAGGCCCGCGCGGTGCAGCGTTTCGAACGGGACGGGCGCGGGCGTCACCTGCACGAGTGCGCGTCCAACCGGACCGTACGAGCGCAGCATCCGCGTCAACGTCTCGGCGGTGCGGTCGGCAAAGATCACGTTTGACGCCTCGTTCCACCGCGCGTTCTCCCGGGCCGTCTGCAAATGTTCTCCCGTCGTGCGCCCGATGACGCGGCGCGCCGCGGCGGCCGCAGGCAGCGTGTAAGCGCCGATTCCCGCCTCGGTCTCGAGCACGGTCGTCTCGCCGTCGGGCGCCAGCGCGTCGACTGCCGCGGCGACGGCGTCGCCACGACCCGACACGGGGAACGGCGCGAAGACGGGGACGTGGTACCAGCGGTCGAGCATCGCCTCAACCACCCCCGCGCGTCCCCACCGCAGCTCGCTCATCGGCTCGCCCGTCCGGGCCGGCCGCCGCGCCGGCTTCACCGTAATCTCGACCAATCGCGTGATCCGGCCGCCGATCAGCTCGACGACGGCCGCGCGCGCGCGCGGCGACAGACGTCCCGCGTGGACGAGTCCGACCGCGACCTCGCGCGACGCCTCGCCGGCCCTGATCCGGATCTGGCGCCACGCCGAACGGTCCCCGTCCGCGTCGTCGAGGCGCAAAATCAGATCGCACCAGGCGCGCTGCATTTCGTCGAACGCCGCCTGGAGAGCCGGCGACTGGATGGGGCACGCGCGGATCGCCACGGCGGACGCCGCATCCGCGGCGTGCAGGCCGAGGGCCGCCGATCCGCCGTCCACCGCCGGCACGTACGTGCCGGCGGTGCGGTAGCCCCACGCCGCCCTCGCGGGGACGACGCGCACCGGCACCCCGCCGAGGCCGACCGCGCGGAGTGCCCGCCGCACAAGCGTGCCCTTGTACTCGGCTTGCGCCGCCGTATCGAGGCGCTGCCACTGGCAGCCGCCGCACCGCTCGAAGTAGGAGCACGCCGGGCGCACACGATGTGGCGACGGGCGCACAAGCGCGAGGAGATGTCCGCGATAGGCTGCGCCGCGGCGCTCGCGCAATTCGACGTCCGCCACGTCGCCCGGAACGGCGTCCTCGACGGCGACCGTCCAGGATCCGACATGCGCGACCGCGCGTCGGCCGTTCGACATTTCGGTAAACTCGACCCGCACGCGGGTGCCGAGAACCGGTCGATGCGCATCCCGCAGCGGCGCGCTGGGCGTGCCGATCACGGTTACCTCCCGGACTGTTCGTCCGCGCACCCGGCACATGTGTGAAGCTGCCCGTTTCGTTTACAGGCGCGGGACCGGAATTCCTCGCGTCGGGATTCGGGCGGCGGGCCGGCGCCGCTCCTCCCACCTTGGGCGGGCGGCGAGGATCGGCGGCGAAGCGAGTCAATCGTACAGTCGTTCGGTAGGTATTTTAGCAAGCAATGCTCAACTTGGCAGAGCATGCGCCCAAGGTACTTTCCAAATATGTCGGCGCGACATTCCTCCTTCACAATTCGTTTCTCTGCATCGATGTGGCCGTCCGGCCAAAACTCAATGGGGGTGTGGCAGAATGCGGAAAATCCTTGCAATGGTGGCGGTCGTGACACTGTTGGTGCTCGGGGGCGTCAGCGGCGCGGGATTGCAGACAGGGCATGCGTATAATCCCACTCAGCTCGCGGCGGACGGCGACAACGGGAGCGGCGGGTAGTTCACGCAGAACGGATACAAACACCGACATTCGGTACGTTAGCGGTAGGTTCAGCCGGCCGGACGGCCACCTATCACGACGGTCACCTATCAGAGACGGCACCTACTGGAGGAGTAGGGGGTCCCCCCGCCCAATAGTTAAGGTCGCGTTGACGTCCCGGGGGGACGGTGCAATGCCGCAGTTGACCTTCGGGCAACTATTGAAACAAGCTCGGCTCGCGCGCGGCCTCAGTCAGTCTGAGGTTGCGACTCCGGTGTTGACGAAGGCGTTTGTCAGTTTGTTGGAGCGGGACGGCGCCCGGCCGTCCCTCGAAACGCTCACGCATCTGGCGGAGCGGCTCGACCGTCCGGTCGCGACGCTGCTCCGCGCCCTCGACCGGAAGGGGACCGCGCGCGTGCTCGCCGACCTCGACAACCGCGGGCGGCAGGCGCTGAGCCAGCGTCGCTATGACGCGGCCCGCGGGGTGTTTGAACAGCTGCTGGAATTCGCCGCCGGGGCCGGCATGCCGCAGCTCGTCGCGAGCGCCAGGCTCGGCATCGGCGAAGCGCTGGTCGGACAGTTCCGCCCTCGAGACGCCGAGCCGCTTCTGCGCGAATCGCTCGATCACGCGCGGCGCACACGCGACCGCCTGATGGAGTGCCGGGCGCTCCGCAACCTGGGTCTGATCGAGCACCGCGGAGGCCGGCTGATCGAAGCGGTGCGGTTGTACGAAGAGATGCTGTCGCTCACTCCGTCGCTGCCGAAGCCGGAGCCCGTGCTCCACGGCGAGGTGCTCGGCTACTTGAGCACGATGTTCTTTCGGCTGGGCCGGTACGACGAATCCCTCGCCGCCGCGACGGAAGCGATCACGCTCTTCGAGATTCACGCGCCGCACCGGGTGCCGGACGTGCGCATGAACGTCGGCGTCGTCCACTACCGGACCGGCGATTATGCCAAGTCCCTCGTGGAGTACCGCGAGGCGCTGCGGGGTGCGGAGCGGTTCGAGGATCTGGAGACAACCTTCCGAGTCCGCAACAACCTGGCGATGGTGTTGATCGAATCGGGGCGGCCGGCCGAGGCGCTGGAGCACCTGCGGCCGGCCGTGACGATGGCGCGGCGGCTGTCGGACGTGATGGGCGAGTGCCGGGCGCTCACGGAGCTCGGCCGGTGCTACCTGGCGCTCGGCGACGTGGCGGATGCGCGCGTCGCGGCGGAGCAGGCGGTGGGACTCAGCCATGCGCGGGGCATGGCCGACGAGGTGGCGCGTGCGAGCATCGTGCTCGGCGTGGTGTCGGTGGCCGAGCGGCGGACGCTGAAGGGACTGCGGTATCTGACCAACGCCTACCAGCACTGCACGAAGACCGGCATGAGGATGGAGGGCATCGTCGCCGGGTACGCCGCCGCGCGCGTGCTGTCCCGGTTGGGCAAGTCCGCCGACGCGTACCGCCTGCACACCGAGGTGTTCGCCGCGCTGCGCCGCCTGACGTCGCCGGACGCATGCGGCGTCATCCGCATGACGGAGACGTTGGACGCGGCGCTCGACCGCGCGATGGAACGCGAGGCGATTTCCTCCGACTAGCGAGCGGCCGTCCACGAACGAAGCGGCCACACGCGGCGGCCGGGTGACCGGCCGCGCGGCGTGTGGCCGCCGTGTTGTCGCCTGCCGTTAGCTTCGCGGCGCCTCTAGCGATACCAAGCGGTCATCCAACTCCGCAGCGTCGCGGCATCCTTGGCGTCCGCGGCCGCCGCGCCTGCGGCGAACGCGCGCAACTCCGGGCGGTCCGCCCGCTGCGCGGCGAGCTTGGACAGCGCGACCGCGCGGTCGAGATGCTGGGTCATGAGCTTGATGTACGTCCGCTCAAGCGCGGCGCCGCGGAGAGACCGCAGCTGCTTGACCGGGGCCGTCGCGACACCCTCGTTCCGCTGTCCCGGCTGCGCGCCCATGTCGCCGAGCAGGGTCACCATCTTCTGGATCTGGCCGTGCTCGCGTTCGGTGAAGTTTTGGTTCCAGTGGAGCAGATCCGGATGGTCCGCGTAGAGCGTCGCGGTCATCGCCATCTCGACCGATTCGTCGTCCACAGGAATCACGGCCTGCAGGTACGATACGTCGAACGCGTGCCCGTGGAGCGCGGACAGGTTCGCGACCGCGGGATCGGCCGGCGCGGCGGACGTCGCGAACGCCGCCGCCGCGGGCACCATCATTGCCGCCAGGACGAGCGCGAGTACGTGTGTGCTGCGCATCGGTCACCTCTCGGTGAAAGTCTGCTCGCGGCCGGCTTGAACACGGCGCGGCCATCGCGATTATACCCACGGCCCTCCGGCGACAGACGGCGGAGCGCGGACGCGAAGGAGTAAGGTCCCGGCGCGCGGAGCCCGCTACCGCCGGTATCTTGCGCGGCCGTCCTCGTATGCGTCGCCGCCGTGGCAATCGTTCGCGACCACGACGGGAAATCGCTCGACGACCAGCCGGTAAATCGCCTCCGGGCCGAGATCGGGAAAGGCCACGATCTCGGCGCTGCGCACGCAGCGCCCGAGGAGCGCGGCGGTCCCCTCGACCGCGGCGAAGTACGCGGCGCCGCAGCGCTTGATCGCCTCCTTGACCGCGGCCGAGCGCCGGCCTTTGCCGATCATCCCGAGGACGCCGTGCTCGAGAAGCGCCGGTGTGTACGGGTCCATGCGCGACGCGGTCGTCGGGCCCGCCGACCCGATGGGCCGGCCCGGCCGCGCGGGCGTGGGGCCGCAGTAGTAGATGATCTCGCCGGCGAGGTCGACCGGCAGCGGCTCGCCCGCCGCGATCATTCGGGCGAGGCGCTCGTGGGCCGCGTCCCGCGCCGTGTAGATCGCGCCCGACAGCAGCACCTCGTCGCCCGCGCGCAACCGCTCGAGCTGGGCCCGCGCCGGCGGGGTCGCGAGGACCGCGGGCGCCACGGAAGGGCGGTTCAGAGCACCACCGTGCCGGCGCGGTGCGAATGGCAATCGAGGTTTACGGCCACCGGCAGGCTTGCGATGTGCGTCGGGTGCTCCTCGACGTGCACGGCGAGCGCGGTCACGCGGCCGCCGAACCCGCCGGGGCCGATGCCGAGGTCGTTGATCCGCCGGAGCAGTTCCGCCTCCAGGCCCGCGGCGCCGGGATCGGGGGAGGGCTCGCCGACGCGGCGGAGCAGGGCGCGCTTGGCGAGGAGCGCCGCCAACTCGAACGTCCCGCCGAGCCCGACGCCGACGATCAGCGGCGGACTGGGATTGGGCCCGGCCTCGGCGACGGTACGCGCCACGAATTCGACGACCGCTTCGCGCCCGTCGGCCGGCGTGAGCATCGTGAGGCGGCTCATGTTGTCGCACCCCGCCCCCTTCGCGAGGAGCGAGAGGGCGATCTGCTCGCCCGGCACGATGCGGGTGTAGACGACGGCCGGCGTGTTGTCGCCGGTGTTTCGACGGTCGAGGGGACCCCGCACGACCGAAGCCCGCAGGTAGCCCTCGCGGTAGCCGCGGCGGACGCCCTCGTCGATCGCGGCCTGGAGATCGCCGCCGGTCACGTGGACGTCCTGTCCCAGATCGAGAAACACGACCGCGGTCCCGGTGTCCTGGCAGATCGGGAACCACTCCTCGCGGGCGACCCGCGCATTTTCCAAGAGCCGCGCAAGCACCGTCCGGCCGATCTCGGATTCTTCCGCGGTCTCCGCGCGCTCGAGCGCGGCGAGCATGTCCGGGCCCATGCGGTGGTTGACCGTGACGCAGAGATCGCGCAGCGCCGCGGTGATCTCCTCGGCGGAAACGGTCCGCATCGGGCTCACACGATCCCGTCCGCGCGAAGCCGTTCGAGCTCCGCCGTGTCCAAGCCGAGCAGGTCGCCGTAGACTTCTCCGTTGTGCGCGCCGAGCGCGGGCCCCGCGTGGCGCAGCGCGCCGGGCGTCGCGGAGAATTTCGGCACGATCCCCGGCATCCGCAGATCGCCCACGTCCGGATCGTGGACGGTGGCGATGTCGCCCCGCGCGGCGTAGTGCGGATCGTTCACAATGCGCGGTACGTCGTACACCGGACCGGCGACCGCGCCGGACTCCTCCAGCCGGGCCAGCGCCTCGGCCTCGCCGTGCCGGCCGAACCACTCCGCGAGGATCGCGTCGAGCTCCTCGTTGTGGTGCACGCGCGACGGGTTGTCGCGGAACCGCGGGTCCTCGACGAGGCCGGGCTGTCCGATCGCGGCGGCGAGACGTTCGAAGATCCGCTGGCTCGTGGCGGAGATCGCGACCCAGCTGCCGTCACCGGTGCGATACAGGTTCCGGGGCGCCGCGTCCGGGAAGTGGTTGCCGGTCCGCCGGGCGATGATGCCGAGCGCGGTGTACTGCGTGATGTGCGGAATCAGAAGCCGGAAGAGCGGTTCGTACAGGCTCACGTCGATAACCTGGCCACCCGCCGCCCCCGCTTCGGATGTGTGGGGGTCGCGTGCGTGGAGCGCGGCCAGGATCGCAAACGCCCCCATGAGGCCCGCCACCTCGTCGGCCAGGGGCATCGGCGGCGCGAGCGGCGGCGAGTCCGGAAACCCGCTGACCGCCACGACGCCGCTCATGGCCTCGGCCACCGTGCCGAAGCCCGGGCGGTGACGGTACGGGCCGGTCTGTCCGAAGCCGGAGACGCGCAGCACGATCAGCTTCGAATTGGCGTCGCGCAGGCGATCCGGCCCGAGGTTCCACCGTTCGAGCGTGCCGGGGCGGAAGTTCTCGACCAGAACGTCGGCGCGCGCGGCGAGCGCGAGAAGGATTTCCTGGCCGCGCGGACGGCTGAGGTCGAGCGTCACGGACTTCTTGTTGCGGCCCATGATCTTCCACCACACGGACTGGCCGCCGACGAAGGGGCCCCACGTCCGCAGCGGATCGCCGCCCCGCGGATGCTCGATCTTGACGACGTCGGCCCCGAAGTCCGCCAGCATCGACGTGACCGTCCCGCCGGACACGATGGTGGAGAGGTCGAGCACACTGAGCCCGGCGAGCGGGCCGCTGGTCTGGCTCATCGTGGAGTGAGATTCCGCGCGCGCGCGCGCGGCTCCCTGCCGCACCGCGGCGCGGGTGTTGCGGGCGAAGAGCTACTCGACCGGCGTGCGGAGGATCGCGTCCCTGGCGGCGCGCGCGGCGCCGGCAAGCGGCGAGTCCGACACGTCTTCGATCTGGATCAAGATCTCTGCCGCCTGCCACGCCAGCCGCTGCAGGTCGCCTTCGAGAATTTCGAACGCGCGCGTCACGTCCCCCCACGCGCGGCCCGCCGCCCACGCGGCGACGACCGCGGCGCGCCAGAGCGCCGCCGGCGCTCCGTGCGCTTCGCCGGCGAATTCGGCCTCGAGCGGATCGAGCGGCAGTCCGGCTTCTTTGCGGTCCTCGTTGAGGCGCGCAACGATCCGGCGCAGCGCGAACAGCGCGGCGCGCGCGGACGGGGGCACCTGGGCCGCGGGGCCGCGGTGGCCGATGTGGAGCGTGCCGGCGCGGTCGTAACGGCGGTAGCCTGTGCGGCCGTAGGCGCCGGGACCGCGGCTGGGTCCCGGGCGGACGGGCGCGGGACGTTCGGTGCCGAGCGCGCCCCCGACCGCGGCCAGAGCGGCCGGATCGTCGGGCAGCGCGGCCGCGCGCAGCGCTTCGGCGAGGACGAGCATGCGGGGGTGCCTGATGCGGGCGGCGACGCGGCCCCACGCAGTCGGCCGCCATTCCGCGTCGAGGTAGCCGCGCGCGCGCAGCAACTCTGCGCGCCGGCGAAACGGCTCGACCTCGCGATTCTCGAGCGCAGCGAGCTCGCGCTCGAGCGTCTGTCGTTCCCGTTCGACCTCTCGCAGATCCGACAGGGTGGCCAGGCACCGCTCCGTCACGCGGCAGCCGGTGCACGGCAGCCCGACCAGCTCTTCACCGAGGCGCGCGGGCTCCGCGGCGGCGTCGGGCCCGTGCCGCGCCCGCCGGAGCCGCCGCAGCAGATCGTCGAACCGCTGCCGGGTGGCGAGCCGGTCCCCGCACGGCCGCTCGGTCAGCGGGTCGCGCGGCAGGGCGGCCAGTTCGCGGCGGATCGCGTCCCGCTCGGGCGCCCGCGTGTAGGCCGCCAACGACCGCCGGACGAGTTCCTCCGCCTGCGGCAGCGTCGTGCGCGACAGCAGGTTGAGGACCTGCGCGTCGCTCGCCGCGAAGGCGGAGCGGATCGGCTCCGGCGCGGCGTCCGACAGCGCCAACCCTTCCTCGGCCTCGTCGCGGACCGGCGCGACGATCACCGTAATGCCGAGAGTATCCCGGCCGCGCCGGCCCGCGCGCCCCGTCATCTGATGAAACTCGGTCGCCGTGAGCGACTCTGGCCCGGCCGGACCGTGGCGGTGGAGCGTCGAGAGCACGACCGTCCGCGCCGGCACGTCGAGCCCCGCCGCGAGCGTGGTGGTCGCGCAGACGAAGCGCACGAGGCCCGCTTCCAGCAGCTCTTCCACGCACATCCGCCACGCCGTGAGATGGCCCGCGTGGTGGGCGGCGACGCCGCTCTGCCGCAGCCCCGACAGCAGGGGATGGCCCATCAGCTGCGGGACGCGCCTGAGCCAATCGTCGATGACGCGCGTGCGCTCGTCCCGGCCGGGCGCGTGGTGCGCGCCCAGCCGGCGCGCGGATTCGTCGCACTCGCGGCGGCTCGGGAAGAACAGGATCGCCGGGGCGAGCCGGTGGCGCAGCAGTTCCTCCGTAATCGCCGGCAACCATTGCGGATGGCGGCGCCGCGTGCGGATCTGCGCCGGGTCGGGCGGGTGGAGCCGGCCGTCGCCGTCGGCGAGGAGGTACTCGAGGGGCACGGGCCGCGTCTCGAGCGTAATCACCTCGGGCCGCGCGCCCCGCACCGTTGCCATCCAGTCCGCCAGTTGCGCGGTGTTCGGGATGGTCGCGGACAGCAGCAGGAGACGTGTCGACCGCGAGGCGAGCAGCAGAATTTCTTCCCACGCCGTGCCTCGTTCCGGATCGGCGAGATAATGCGCCTCGTCGAGTACGACGACGTCGGGGGCGCCGCGGTCCTCGCCGTACAGGGCGTTGCGGAGAATCTCCGTCGTCGCGACGACCACCGGCGCGTGCACGTTCAGGCGGCGCTCGCCGGTCAGCAGTCCGACGCGGTTTTCCCCGTACATCCCTTGGAACCGCCGGAACTTCTGATTGGAGAGCGCTTTGAGCGGCGTCGTGTACCAGACGCGCGGCGTGGCGGCCGGGGCGGGCAGGAGGCCGCCCGAGGCTGGGTCGAGCAGGCGCGCGATTTCCTGTTCGGCGATCCACGTCTTGCCGCTTCCCGTCGGCGCGGAGACCAAGACGTCCCCGCGTCCGAGCGCGTCGAGCGCAGCCTGCTGAAACGGCGCCGGCGCAAAGGGCGATGCCGGCGGCTCGCCGAGTCCGCGGAGAATTTGGGCGATGCCCTTCATAATCAAGCGTTTGGTACAGGAGGCCGATTTTTCCTCGTCGAAGCGCAGGCCTGCACGCAGATCCAGTCCGCGCCTCCGGTTCCGGTGGGGCGCGGTCGACTCCGAGAGGATACGGTGGCCCGACAGACCGGCTTCTCCGCCGACGAAAAGCGGTTCCTCGCGAGCCTGATCCGCCAGGTGTGGCGCGCCTGCCAGGGCTTTGTGGCGGTGGTGGTCGAGCGCGGTCCGGGGGAAGCGGTGTACGTGCTCGACAACCTCGTCGATTGGTCCGGCGCGCAGACCGCCAGGTTGCGGGCCGCCTCGGGAGGCTCCAAAGTCATCGGGCCGGAGACCCGGCACGTCGCCGTGGAGCTGCTCCGCGACGTCCGCGCCTTCTGCAGCGGTATCGGCGACCACCTCGGCAACGTCCACCAGACTCTCGACCCCGACGAGATCGAAGACGAAGCGCTGATGATGATCGAAGGGTTTCTTTCCTGGACGACGCTGATGGCGGGCCAGCTCGGCATTTCCCGCAATCTGCGACCGCAGACGCTCTGGCGCGAGCGCTAACGGTCCTCAGGACCGTCCCAAATTTCGAGGGGGTACCGGTTTTGGCCACGTTCATCGATCTCTCGAGCGACACCGCGACGAAGCCGTCCCAGGGGATGCGCGAATTCATGATGCGCGCGCCGGTCGCCGACGAGCAGAAACTCGAGGATCCCAGCGTCAACGCGCTACAAGAGCGCGTGGCGGCGCTGCTCGGCAAGGAGCAGGCGTGGTATCTGCCGTCCGCCACGATGGCCAACGAGATCGCGGTCAAGGTGCACACGAGGCCGGGCGACGAGGTGATCATCGACCGGACCGCGCACATCGTCAACGCGGAGGCCGGGGGGCCGGCGCTGCTCTCGGGCGTCATGCTCTACACCGTCGGCGGCGAGCGCGGCGTCTTCACCGGAGCCGACGTCGACGGCGCGATCCGCAAGGACGATCCGCACTGTCAACGCACGCGGCTCGTGTCGGTCGAGCAGACGTCCAACGGCGGCGGCGGAACGGTGTGGCCGCTCGCGCGGCTGCGCGAGGTTGCCGACGCGGCGCGCCGGCACAACCTGCGCTCCCATATCGACGGCGCGCGGCTGATGAACGCCGTCGTCGCGTCCGGCGTGTCCGCCCACGAGCAGGCAAAGGGCTACGACTCGGTGACGTTCTGCCTCACGAAAGGCCTCGGCTGTCCTGTCGGCGCGCTGGTGGCGGGCGACCGGGAGTTCTCGAAGGAGGCCCGCCGCTACAAGCATCTCTTCGGCGGCGCGATGCGGCAGGCGGGCATCATCGCCGCGGCCGGACTCTACGCGCTCGATCACAACGTCGAGCGGCTGGCGGAGGATCACGCCAATGCGAAGATCCTCGCCCGCGGACTGGCGGAGATTCCCGGGGTCCGCATCAGCGTCGAGCACACCGAGACCAACCTCGTGTTCTTCGACACGACCGGGCTCGGCATGACCGCGCCGGACGCGGTGAAGCGCCTCGCGGACGCCGGCGTCCGGATGGGCGCGGCGTCGAAGACGCGGGTGCGCGCCGTGACGCACCTTGATGTCTCGCGCGCGGACGTGGAGCGGGCGGTGGAGATCGCGCAGGCGACGCTCGGCAAGGTGAAGGCGGGCACGCCGGGCGACTAGAGCCGAACCGGACTCGTGGAGGAACGTGCGCCGGCGGGAAACCCGCCGGCGGCGTCATTCCCGGGGCGAAGGACTTGGACGCGGATCGCGGTCGGGACTCCGTAGCGCCTGCGCCTTGACCGCGAGGGCCACCATAAGATCGACCGCCTGCCCGGTCCGCAGTCCATGGTCACGCACCAGCGAGCGCCATGTGGTGAACTCGAGCGCGTGACCGAGCGCCGCGAGAAAGAGCGGCTTCCGGTTGTCGTCGACCGGCCAGCCCGCCGAGAGCGCCTTCCGCATTCGCAAGAGCAACCTCGTGTAGGGTACGCCTACGAGCCCGGGGGCCAGCTCCGCGTCGCGGGTGACATTCCCCAGCATCTGTTCGGTCCGGCCGTAAAATACGTAAAGCTTCCCCAGCGCTTTCCGCAGGCGCACCCGCGGGTCCGGCATCGCGCGCCAGCGTTCCGGGTCCGGCGGCGGGTTGCGCGTGAAGAACAAGGATGAACACGCCGCGAAGAGGCCGGGCAACGCGGGAAAGTGCGCCCGCACCGTGAGCCGCTGCACCCCCGCGCGCTTCGCGATGTCGCTGAAGCTGGTCCGAAGCGGCCCGATTTCTTCGTGAAGCGCCACCGTGGCCTCGACGATTCGCCGCCGCGTCGCCTGCTGACGCTCGGCGCGCCGCTTCATTTCGTACTTGCGTTTTCTTGAGGTCCGGCGGCGACCGACCGCCTGTTCAGCCATTGACACGGTCCTCTCGGGTCTGCTAGATTTCACTATACACACTTGACGGACGAAAAGCCATACCGAACGTCGCTCGCATCTGCGAAAAGTCGATACGCCGCGAAGGGGGAACGCCATGACGCGGGGGCTCGCAGTGGTGTTGATCGCCGGTGTTATGTCGCTGGTGGCCGGTCCGGCCCGCACAAGCGCGGCCACCACCTGGGTCGTGCAGGCCGGGGCTTCGGCCAACGACCAAGCCGACCAGGCGCTGCAGTTTCTCCCTAAGCGCATCACGATCAACGAAGGCGATTCGGTCCGGTGGAAACTGACGGCCGCGGAGCACACGATCTACTTTCCCGCCGGGGGCAAGCCGCCGGATCTGATCATTCCCGGTACGGCGAAGGGCGAGTTGGTCTGGAACCCGGGGATCTTTTTCGCCACGCCGAAGCCCGCGTACGACGGTAGCGGCCCGTTCAGCGGCGGCGCGCTGCTCGCGGATCCCAACGCCCCGAAATCCTTCCACGTGACGTTCACCAAGGCGGGGACCTACCGGTACCAGTGCATGTTCCACCCGGGGATGGAAGGTCAGATCGTGGTCCAGCCGGCCGGCAGCAGGTATCCGATGACTCAGGCGGAGTACGATAAAGAGGCCGCCCTGCAGGGACAGACGGCGCTCGCCGCGGCGAAGGCGCTGCGCGCCGTCGGGGCACCGGTCGTCGCCGCGGCCGGCGGGCATCAGACCTACACGCTGAACATGACCGGCTCGACGAAGGACGGCGCCACCTTCTACCGGTTCCCCGTGCAGGCGCTGACGATCAAACGGGGCGACTCGGTGACGTGGGTGATGAAAGACCCGACCGAACTTCACACGGTGTCGTTCGGCGTCGGCAAGCGCTACTTTGACATCGCGACGATGCGGCCGCAGAAGCAGGGACCGCCGACGCTGCTGGTGACGCCCCACGTCATGGCGCCGTCGGGCGGCAGCGTGCATCGCGGCGAAGGGTTTTACAACTCCGGGTTCATGCTGACGGAGGGGCCGGGAGTCCGGAGTTACTCGCTGACGTTCACGAAGGCCGGGACCTTCGAGTACCTTTGCGCGGTCCACGATGATTTCGGGATGAGGGCCAAGGTGATCGTGCGGTAGGGCGGCGCCTTTTTCGAGATGAACGACCGGGCCCGGCGGCTGTGGCCGCCGGGCCCGGTCGTTCAGGCGCCGGAGAAACTCAGGGGTTGCGGCCGTGTTTGGCCGCGAACTCTTCCTTGCTCATCTTGAAATAGTCCGCGTTGATTTCGTTGAAGTTCTTCCATTGATCCGGCACGTCGGCCTCGGCGAAGATCGCCGTTACCGGACACACCGATTCGCACGCTCCGCAGTCGATGCACTCGTCCGGATGGATGTAGAGCATCACCTCGCCCTGGTCCTCGTCCGCCTTCGGATGGATGCAGTCCACCGGGCAGACCTCGACGCACGAACGGTCCTTGACGTTGATGCAGGGCTCGGTGATCGTATAGGTCATCCTGCGTGCCTCCTTCTCTCCTTCGGGACTTCCCGTCGCCGACCCCCATTATACCGCGAGGTTTCCGCAATGTCCTCTACGAATATCCGTGTCTATCACAGCAGCGCCCGCGGCAGGAGGCAGTACCCGCATGAGCCGCCGCCCTTCGGACCTCGACCCGGAGCTTCGCGACGCATCGAAACCCGTCCCCGAACCGCCCGACGGCGAGACGCCGGAGGCGCGGCCGGCCGCCGAGCTGCTCACGCGCACGCATGTCGCCGCGCTCGACGCGATCCTCGGCCAACCGTTCAAAGTCCTCGACGACGGTTTCGTGCGCGTGCTCGATTACATGGGTGATGACGGTGCCATCGTGCAGGCGGCGCGCATTTCCTACGGGGCGGGCACCAAGAAGATCCATGAAGATCGCGGACTCATTCGCTACTTGATGCGTCACAGGCACAGCACACCTTACGAAATGTGCGACATCAAGTTTCACGTGCGCGTGCCGATGGATACGTGGCGGCAGTGGGTGCGGCACCGCACCGCGTGCCTCGCCGCCGCCGCGGAGCTTTTTGTCGAAGCGAATTACGCCCCCCACGCTCGCGGAGCGTTACGCCGTGTGAGCATCGAAGAACTGTATGAAACATCGGTAAGCTCGGCAGCGCGGCGCCGCCGGGTGCACGTGCGGCAGATGAACGAGGACACGGGAGCGCTTCAGCCCGTGCGCGTCGCCGGCGTGTTCAAGAACGGAACCAAACCGGTGTTCCGAATGACGCTATCCGACGGCAAGGCGATCGAATGCACCGCCGACCATCGCTTCAAATTCGCGGGCGGCTGGCAGACCCTCGAGGCGGCAACGGGACTGGGGACGCGCAACGGCCGTGCGGTTTGGACCGACGGCGACTACCACCTGTATGTGAACGGCGCGGTCCCGGCGCGGCAACCGTCCGGAACCTCCGACATCGTCGCGGCTAGACTCGAGCGCGTCGAGCGATTCGAGTACATCGGCGAAAAGGAAACTTACGACGTCGAAGTCGAGGGGCCGTACCATAACTTCATCGCCAACGGCATCGTGACCCACAACTCAGTCAACGAGTACAGCACGCGGTATTCCGTCGCCATCGACGCGACACAGCAGACGCCGCCCGGTCGGTGGCGCGCCCAGTCCGCGGCGAACCGGCAGGGGAGCGGCGGCACGCTGCCGGTCGAGGTCGGCGAGACGCTCTCCGCCGCCGAGCGCGCGCTCCAAGACGAAGCGCGGCGCGTGTACGACGAACGGCTTGCCGCGGGCGTCGCGCGCGAGCAGGCCCGCAAGGATCTTCCGCTCTCCACGTATACCGAGGCGTACTGGAAGATCAATCTGCACAACCTGCTGCACTTCCTCGACCTGCGCATGGACGACCACGCACAGGAAGAGATCCGCTCGTACGCGCGGGTGATCGGCGGGGAGATCGTGGCGAAGTGGGTGCCGGTCGTCTGGGAGGCATTCCTCGACTACCGGCGCCGCGCGATGCACCTGTCCGCGATCGAGGCCGAGTTGATCCGGCTCATCAACCTCGGCGACCGTGCCGGCGCGATCGCCGCCGCGGAGCGGCACGGGCTCCTTACGCGGCGGAAAGACGGCGGTCTCGCCCGGAACCGCGAGCGCGCAGAACTCGAGGGCAAGCTCGCCGCGCTCGGCGTGGCGGTGCCCTGGGCCTGAGCCGCGCTCGACCGCCGGCACGCTCAAACGCGGGCACCCGCAGGCGTGCTTTCTCGGTTCCGGCACCGCGTGGTATCATGACGGCGTCCGGCGTGAAGGAGGCACTGGTGAATTCGAATGAATCACGCGCTCGGCCGGACCAGGCCGCGCTGCTCTCGGACCCCGACGCGCTGTTCACGCATATCCGCACGGTGCTCGATCGTCCCCGCCGGATCGCGCCGCTCGGCGCGGGCCTCCGCCGGGCGGCGGTGCTGTTGCCGCTCGTCGTGACGGAGGGCGGCCCGGCGCTTATCTTTACGCGGCGCACCGATCACGTGGAGCACCACAAGGGCCAGATCTCGTTTCCCGGCGGCGCGCTCGACGCCGGCGAGGATCCGGCCGCCGGTGCGCTGCGCGAGACGCATGAGGAGATCGGCGTCCCGCCGTCGGACGTCACGCTGCTGGGCGGTCTCGACGACGAGGAGGCGGCGATCTCGGGGTTCATGGTCTCGCCGTTCGCCGGCACGCTGCCGTATCCGGCGCGCCTGCGCGTCAGCGCCGATGAAGTCCGCGCGGTGCTCGTCGTGCCGCTGCGCACGCTCCTCGATCCGCACAACGTCCGCACGGAACTCTACCGCCGGCCTCGGGGCGACAGCGTGGTGATGTACTACTATCAGGCGGGCTCCGACGTGATCTGGGGAGCGACCGGCCGGATCGTCGCCCGCTTCCTCGAGGCGGTGTTCGGCGTGCCGCTCGTCAGAGCGGGCGCCGCCCGCTAGGGGACCGTGCGAGTCGCCATCTTCTCCGACGTCCACGGCAACGTCGCCGCGCTGGAGGCGGTGCTCGCCGACATCCGCGCGCGCGGGCCCTTCGACCGAATCCTCAATGGCGGCGATTTCGCGTTCGGCGGACCGCGTCCGCGCGAAGCCGTCGAGCGCCTCATCGAGGGCGGCTACCCGGCTGTGGTCGGGAACACGGACGAGATGGTCGCCGCCTCCCCCGAGGGCGCGGCCGGCGCCGTCGCCGCGTGGGCGCGGACCCGGCTCACGCCGGAGCAGGTGGACTGGCTGCGCGCGCTGCCGCGGTCGCGGCGCGTCGACGCCCCCGGTGGGCCGCCGCTCGTGCTGGTGCACGCGACGCCGTGGTCGACGACCGATTTGATCGAGCCGTCGTCTCCCGCCGCGACCGTCGCCCGCGCGTTCGAACAGGCGGAGGCCCGCACGCTCGTCTACGGACACATCCATCGGGCCTACATCCGTGAAGTCGCGGGCGGCCTGATCGTCAACGCGGGCAGCGTGGGCTTCCCATTCGACGGCATTCCGCGTCCGGCGTGGGCGATTCTGACGCTCGAGCGCGGCGCGTGGCGCGCGGAGATCGTTCGGATCGAGTACGACCGCGAGGCGGTGATTCAGGACTTGCTGACGAGCGACCATCCGGACGCGCAGAGCTTCGTCCGGCGGATCCGGAGCGGGCGGCTGTGACCGTATGACCGCCGCGACGATGCGCGCCGACTACCACCTACACCTCGAGCGCGGACCCTGGACGCTCGAATGGCTCGGGCGGTTCGTCGAGACGGCGAACGCGCGCGGCCTGACGGAGATCGGCTTCAGCGAGCATCCACACCGGTTTCGCGAATGCCGCGCGATGTATCCACCGCGCGATGCCGTGTCCGGCTGGATCGACGAGCAGAATACCGAGTCGCTGGACGACTACCTGCAGCTCATCGAGGCGGCGCGCAAGGCCGGGCTGCCCGTCATGGTCGCGCTCGAGTGGGACTATCTGCCGGGCTACGAGCGGGAGCTCGAGCGACTGATGGATCTCTATCCGTGGGACTACACGATCGGCTCGGTGCACTGGATCCCGCCGGAGGACCGGGGGGGCGTCTGGTGGGGCTTCGACGACCTGTCGAAGACCGAGGAATGGGAGCGTCGCGACGTGCTCGACGCCTACCGGCGATACTTTTCGCTGATCGCCGCGGCCGCCGGCACCGGATTCTTCGACTTCATCGGACACCCGGACGTGATCAAGGTGTGCGGGTACCGTCCGGCCGTCGATATCCTCGACCAGTACGAGGCGGCAGCCGAGGCGTTCGCCCGCGCCGGGGTCTGCGCCGAGATCAACACCGCCGGTCTGCGCAAGCCCGTCGGGGAGCTCTATCCCGCTCCCGCGTTTCTGGCCGCCTGCCGCCGGGCCGGCGTGCCGACCCTCATCAATTCGGACGCGCACACGCCCGAGGACGTCGCGCGAGACTTTGACCGCGGCGCCGCGCTGGCCCGAGGCGCCGGATACGCGGAGGTCGCGACGTTCGCGGGACGGCGCCGCACCATGGTGGCGCTCGCATGACGAATCGGGAGGGCCGGGACGGAGCGGGCCGCGGCGGCCCCGCCGACGCCCGGCGCGTCAACGAGGCGCGCTTCACCGCGACGGCGCAATCTTACGCGCACAGCCGTGTCACAGTGCGCCGCGAGGAGAACGAAGCGCTGCTGCGGCTCGCGGCGCCTGCGTTTGTGGACCGCCTCCTCGACGTCGCCTGCGGCCCCGGGACGCTGCTCCTGACGTTGTCCCCCTTGGTCCGGCACGCGGTGGGTCTCGACCTGACGGCCGCCATGCTGCAGCAGGCCCGGCGGCGCATTCGCGAGGCGTCGTCGTCGTCGCCGGCCGGGATCGTCTCTCTGGTGCGCGGCGCCGCGGAGCGGATGCCGTTCTGCGACGGCGCCTTTTCCCTCGTCGCGAACACGTACGCGCTGCATCACTTCGGTGAGCCTCGCGCCGTGCTCCGGGAAATCGTGAGGGTGACGGAGTCGGGCGGGCGGGTTGTGGTGAGTGACCTCGTCGGCTCGGAGGATGAGCGCGCGCGGGCGCTTCAAAATGAGATCGAGAACCTCCGGGATCCGTCCCACATGGGCATGGAAAGCGCGCGCGGGATCGCGGCGCTGCTCGAGGGCGAAGGACTGACGGTCACGGGCCGCGCGGAGGGATCGCAGAATCGCGAATTAGACGAGTGGCTGCGCCTGGCGCACACGCCGGCCGACCGCGCGGCGGTCGTGCGGACGCGCCTGCTCGAATCGGCGCCGGGCGATCGCGCCGGGATGGCCGTCTCCGTCGAGGGCGAGACCGTCCGGTTTGTGCACCGTTGGGCGATCGTGGCCGCCAGCAAACCCTGACAGCGAAACGTGAGATATCTTGACAATCGACCTGCGGCGGCCCGCCGGCCGTTCCTGGTATACTAGTCACATCGCTCATCTGGGAGCGTGTTTGCCATGGGCCATTTCACCGCACCGCTTTTGCAGCCGCGTCTTGTCGCCGAATTGACCGGGCTATCGCCCGCCTCGCTGCGCCGCTGGGATAGGGCTCTGCTACCCCGGGCGGCCCGCCGTCCGCGCCGGTATTCGTGGGCCGAAGTGGAGATTCTGCAGCGCGCCGTCTACCTGGCATCCGGCCGCGGCGGCACCCCGGCGGCCTTCCAAGGTCTCCGTGTCGTCGAGCCCCGCACGCGGCGCAAGGCCGCGCCCGGCCGCGCCCGGCGTGCGCCGTCGACGCGGCGGAGCCGCGCCCGCCGGGGCGTCGTGGCCATCGGGTTGCCCCGCAGCGCCCGCCGGCGCGAACGCGCGATCCGGCATTAGGCCGGCCTCGATCGCGTTGACCGAGGGGGTGTATCTCGACTACGCGGCGACCACGCCGGTGGACCCGCGCGTCCTCGCGGCGATGCTGCCGTATTTCACCGACCGCCCCGGCAACGCGAGCAGCATGCACGCGTTCGGGCAGGAAGCCCGGGCGGCGGTGGACCGCGCGCGGGTCGAAGTCGCGTCGCTGCTGGGGGCGCGTCCCGGGGAGATCATCTTCACCAGCGGCGCCACCGAGGCGGACAACCTCGCCGTCATCGGCGTCGCGTTCGCGCGCGGCGGCCACGTCGTCACCTCCACCATCGAGCATCACGCAATTCACGAAGCCTGCCACTTCCTTCAGGAGCGCGGCCACGAGATTACGATGGTGCCCGTCGGCGCCGCCGGCATCGTTGACCCGGACGACGTGCGGCGGGCGCTGCGGCCCGACACCTCCCTGATTTCGATCATGGCCGCCAACAACGAGATCGGCACGCTGCAGCCGGTCTCGGAGATCGGCGCGATCGCGCGAGAGCGCGGCGTGTCGTTCCACACCGATGCCACCCAGTGGGCGGGCGCGCTTCCGGCGCGGGTCGACGACCTCCAGGTCGATTTGCTATCGCTGTCGGGCCACAAGCGGTACGGACCGAAAGGCGTCGGGGCGCTGTACGTACGCACGGGAACGCCGCTCGTGCCGCTGCAGCGCGGCGGCGGCCACGAGCGCGGGCGCCGCGGCGGCACGGAGAACGTGCCGGGCATCGTGGGACTTGGGGAGGCGCTCCGGATCGCCGGCCGCGAGATGGACGACGAAACCGAGCGCGTCACCGCGCTGCGCGACCGGCTGATCGCGGGGGCGCTTGCGATTCCCGGCGTCGCGCTGAACGGGGATCCCGGGCGGCGGCTCGCCAATAACGTGAACGTGTCCGTGGACGGCACCGACAGCCAGTCGCTCGTCATCGCCCTGGACCTGCGCGGCGTCGCAGTCAGCGCGGGCTCGGCCTGCTCCTCGGGCACGCTGGAGGCGTCCCACGTGCTGACGGCACTCGGCGTCCCGCCGGCGCGGGCGGCGTCGGCGGTGCGCTTGACCCTGGGACGCCCCACCACGGCCGTGGAGGTCGACATCGCGCTCGACGTGCTGCGCGCGGTCGTCCCTCAACTGCGCCGCGCCGCCTAGGACGGCCGGACTGCGCCACGCGGCGGGCGCGCTTCCCCGCGCCCCGGGCTCGAGCCGCGTGACGCGCCGCGTTGACACACCCTAACGCTTCTGCAATCATAAATTCGTGTCGGGCTACGTCCCCGTTCTCGTGCACTTCACGCTTGCGCTTCTCCTGGCCGGCACGCTGATGGGTCTCCACATGGCGGTCGGCGGCCGGCGCGCGACGCTGCAGAAGGGCCTGCCGTACGAGGCGGGGGTGTGGCCGTCGGGCGGCGCGTGGCGGCGCGTCCCCATCCGCTACTACCTGATCGCGATGCTCTTCATTTTGTTCGACGTCGAGATCGTCTTCGTCTATCCGTGGGCCGTCCTGGTCCGCGAGTTGGGGCCGGCCGGCATCGTGGAGATGTTCACGTTCCTCGGCCTGCTCGCCGTGGGCTATCTCTACGTCCTGAAGCGGGGAGCCCTCGAGTGGGAGTGATCGGTTCCCAGCGGGACGTCGAACGGAACGTCCTGACCACGACCGTGGACCGGCTCCTCAACTGGGCGCGGGCGAGTTCCGTCTGGCCGGTGCAGTTCGGGCTCGCCTGCTGCGCGATCGAGATGATCTCCAGCGCCGCGTCGCGGTTCGACATCGCGCGGTACGGATCGGAGCTGTTCCGTGCCTCGCCCCGCCAGGCCGACCTCATGATCGTGGCAGGCCGCGTGAGTCAGAAGATGGCGCCGGTCGTCCGGCACATCTACGACCAGATGCTCGAGCCCAAGTGGGTCATCGCGATGGGCGATTGCGCGAGCACCGGCGGTCTCTACAACAACTACGCGGTCGTGCAGGGGGTGGACAAAGTCGTGCCCGTGGACGTGTACATCGCCGGATGCCCGCCGCGCCCGGAAGCCCTCCTGCACGGCCTCGGCCTTCTACAAGACCTGATCGCCCGCGGCCGCACCGTCGGACAGCAACGCTGAGTCCGGGATGGATCACGAGGCCGTGAATCAGGAGTCGCTCCTCGACCGGCTGCGTCCCCACGTGCCGTGGGGTCTCGCGACGCCGCGGGAGGAGCGCGGCCGCGCGATCATCGTCGTGACCGTGGGAGCGCTGCTGGACGTCCTGCGCGCCGCGCGGGACCGTCTCGGCCTCGACATGCTCGTCGATCTTACGGCGTGGGACCGCCTGCCCGCGGAGCCCCGTTTCGAGGCGGTATACCTCTTGGGCCGCGCCGGCTCCGCCGACCGCCTGACGGTGAAGGTCCAGACCGGCGGCGACCCGCCGCGCCTGCCGACCGCGACCGGCCTTTACCGCGCCGCCGCGTTTCCCGAGCGGGAGGTCTTCGACATGTTCGGAATCCTCTTCGACGGACATCTCGGCCTGCGCCGCATCCTGATGCCCGACGATTGGGAGGGCCATCCGCTGCGGCGCGACTTCTCGCTCTCCGAGGAGCCGGTGGAGTTCCGCGGCCACACCCCCAAGGTACCGAGTGCGATCATCCCGTACTTTCCGCCCGGCAGCGGGTCGGGATCGGGCGGGGCGCGCGGTTCGTGATGCGCGAGGAGATCCTGACGCTCAACGTCGGGCCGCAGCACCCCGGGACGCACGGGGTATTGCGCGTCGTGGTCGACTTGGAAGGCGAGATCATCCGCCGCGCGCGGCCCGAGATCGGTTACCTCCACACCGGCATCGAGAAAGAGATGGAGGCGCGCACGTACCTCCAGAACGTCACGCTCGTGGACCGGATCGAGTACCTTGCGAGCTACAACGAGGAGATGGCGTTCTATCAGGCGGTCGAGCGCCTGCTCGGCATCGACCCCCCGCCGCGCGCCGGTGCCATCCGAATCCTGATGTGCGAGCTCAACCGCATCGCGAGCCACCTCATGTTCCTCGCCGCGGGCACGCTCGATGTGAACCTGACGAGCGTGTTCATGTACGCGATGACGGACCGGGAGCGGTACCTCGACCTTTCCGAGATGCTGTCCGGCCAGCGCATGATGCCCGGCTACTTCCGGCCCGGCGGCGTCGCGCAGGACCTTCCGGACGGGTTCGGCGCCGCGGCGCGCGCGTTTCTGAACGATCTGCCCGCGCGGATCGACGAGTATGAGCGGCTGCTCAGCGACAACCTGATCTGGCGGGGGCGCCTCGAGGGCGTCGCGCCGCTGTCGCGCGGCGACGCGATCGCGCTCGGCGCCACGGGCCCGGTGCTGCGTGGCTCCGGGGTCGCGCACGACTGCCGGAAGGTCCTGCCGTACGGCGGCTACGACGAGTACGAGTTCGACGTCGCGGTGCGGGAAGAAGGCGACGCGTACGCGCGCTATCTCGTGCGCATGGAGGAGATGCGGCAGAGCCGGCGGATCGCGCTGCAGGCCCTCGACCGGCTGCCGGACGGCCCCGTCCTCGTGGACGACCGCAAGATCTCGCTGCCGCCGCGCGCGGAGCTGGCGCGGAGCATGGAGGCCGTGATCCACCAGTTCAAGCTGGTGAGCGAAGGCATCCATCCTCCGGCGGGCGACAGTTACGTCGCCACCGAGTCGCCCCGGGGGGAGAAAGGCTACTTCATCGTGAGCGACGGCGGCAACCGGCCGGTGCGGGCGCACGTCCGCGCGCCGTCCTTCTACAATCTCCAGGCCCTGCCGGCCATGGTCGAGGGGTATCCGCTGTCCGACCTCGTCGTCGCGATTGCGAGCCTGGACATCGTGCTCGGAGACATCGACCGCTGATGGCCCGAACGCTCTCCGCGGAGACGCTGGAGGTGATCGCGAAGGCGCGCGCGCGCTATCCCCGCGCGCAGTCGGCGCTTCTGCCCGCGCTGCACGCCGCGCAGGCGCAGGTCGGCTACCTGCCGGAGCCGGCTCTCGCGGACGTCGCCGACGCGCTCGGCGTGCCGGTCACGGAAGTCGCCGCGGTCGCGTCCTTCTACTCGATGTTCCACACGGCGCCGGTGGGACGGCACATCGTGCGTGTTTGCACCAACCTGTCCTGTTATCTGAACGGCGCCGACCGCGTCGTGGCGCGCCTGTGCGACCGGCTCGGCATCCGGCCCGGGCAGACGACGCCGGACGGCCGCGTGTCCCTCGAGATCGCGGAGTGCCTGGCCGCCTGCGAGGAGGCGCCGGTGCTGCTCGCCGACGCCGACCGCGTCGCGCGGGTCACGCCCGACGCCGTGGACGATCTGGTGCGGAGACTTCGGACCGATGCCTGAGCCGATCCTGACGAAGCACCTCGGGCCCGAGCGCGCGTCGATCGACGCGTATCTCTCGACGGGCGGCTACCGGGCCGCGGCGCGGGCGCTCAAGGAGCTGACGCCCGATCAAATCATCGGCATGGTCGAACAGGGAGGTCTGCGCGGCCGCGGCGGCGCAGGGTTCCCGGCCGCGCGCAAGTGGAAGCTAACCCCGAAGCGCGAAGGGGAGATGCGGTACCTCGTCGTCAACGCGGACGAGGGGGAGCCGGGCACGTTCAAGGACCGGACCCTGATCGAGGGCGACCCGCACGCGATCCTGGAAGGCAGCCTGATCACGGCGTACGCGAACGGCGTGCACCACGCCTACATTTACCTGCGCGGGGAGTTCTTTCTCGGGTACGAGCGCCTCCGCCGCGCGCTCGCCGAGGCGTACGCGCGCGGCTACTTCGGGTCGAACATCCTCGGCACCGGCTTCGATCTCGAGCTGACGATTCACCGCGGTGCCGGCGCCTATATCTGCGGCGAGGAGACCGCGCTGTTGGAGAGCCTGGAGGGCCGCCGCGCCTTTCCGCGACCGAAGCCGCCGTACTATCCCGCGGTGCGCGGGCTCTACGACCGGCCGACCGTGCTCAACAACGCCGAGACGATGGCCCACGTCCCACACATCATCGCGATGGGCCCGGAGGCGTACAAAGCCGCGGGGCCGCCGATTCTGTACTCCGTGTCCGGACACGTGGTGCGGCCCGGCGTCAAGGAGCTGCCGATCGGGACCTCGCTGCGCGAGATCATCTTCGAGCACGCGGGCGGGCTGCGGCCGGGGCGGACGCTCAAGGCGGTCTACCCGGGCGGCTCGTCGTCGGCGATCCTCCTGCCGGAACACCTCGACACGCCCGCCGACTTCGACTCGCTCGCGAAGATCGGGACGATGCTCGGTTCGAGCGCGATCATCGTGATGGACGACACCACGAGCATCCCCGCGGTCATCGCGCGCGCGGTGGAGTTCTACCGCGACGAGTCGTGCGGCAAGTGCACGCCGTGCCGCGAGGGGACGGTCTGGCTGAGCCAGATCTTCGAGCGGCTCCTCGGCGGACACGGCCGGATGGAGGATCTCGACCTGCTGGACGGCATCAGCCGGAACATGACCGGCACGTGCTTCTGTCTGCTCGGCGAGAGCGTTCCGCCGAGCCTGCGCGCGTCGCTCAAGTATTTCCGAGACGAGTACGTCCGGCTGATCGAGGCCGGCTCGCGCGGCGGCGCGGCGGCGCCGGCTTCAACGACATCGGTGCCCGCGAGTCCGCCGGCAGGCGGTCCCTCGGCACTGTCCGCGCACGGGGCGGGGACACGGTCGTGAGCCCGGAGGAGCGCGGCGTGGAGGTGGAATCCGCCGAGCGGACCGCGGCGCGCCGTCCCGGTCCGACGACCGGCCAGGGTACCGAGGCGACCCGCAGGCCGGAGCCGCCCGCGGCGACGCCGGGTCCCGACGCCGAGTCCGCGGCCGCCGGCGGCAGGTCCACGTCGCCCATGGTCCACCTCACGATCGACGGCCAGCCGGTGGCCGTCCCGAAAGGCACGACGGTCTGGCACGCCGCGCGGCAGCTCGGGATCGAGATCCCCGTCTTCTGCTACCACGACCACATGCCGCCGATCGGCGCCTGCCGGATGTGCTTCGTCGAGGTCGATAAAATGCCGAAGCTCGCCACGTCCTGCACCCTCGAGGCGGGCGAAGACATGGTCGTCCACACGAACACCGAGCGGGTGAAACAGGGGCAACGGGGCATCCTCGAGTTCCTGCTGGTCAACCACCCGCTCGACTGCCCGATCTGCGACAAGGGCGGCGAGTGCCCGCTCCAGGACAATACCGTCAAGTTCGGGCCGGGCGCGAGCCGCTTCGTCGAGACGAAGCGCGCGTTCGGCAAGCACGTGCGCATGGGCCCGGCGCTCGTGCTCGACCGCGAGCGCTGCGTGCTCTGCTGGCGGTGCGTGCGGTTCGGCGAGATCATCGCGGGCGACGACGCGCTGAAGGGCTTCGAGCGCGGCTACCACAGCCAGATCGCGACGCCGGACATGGAGCCGGTGACGAGCAAGTTCATCGGCAACACGATCGCGATCTGTCCCGTCGGCGCCCTCACCAGCGCCACCTACCGGTTCCGGTCGCGCCCCTGGGACAACCGACGCCGGCAGAGCGTCTGCCCGCACTGCGGCTGCGGCTGCGCGACGACGCTGGACATTCGGGACAACGACGTCACGCGGACGCGCGCGCGCGAGCATCCCGACGTCAACGACGTCTGGCTGTGCGACAAGGGGTTCTTCGGGTACGAGTTTACGGCGAGCGGCGACCGCCTGACGGTGCCGCTCGTGCGCGACGGCGGCGCGCTGCGCGAGGCCGGGTGGGACGAGGCGCTCGATCGGATCGCCGCGGCGCTGCGCCGGACGCCGGCCGGTGAGATCGGCGTCATCGGCGGCGCGTCCGGAACGAACGAGGACGCGTACGTGATGACGCGGTTCTTTCGAGGCGTCGTCGGCACGAACTCCATCGACTTCCGCGACGATACCGCGTTTCCGCAGTCCGCCGCCGAGGCGCCCTGGGGGCTGCCGGTGGCGATCGGCGACGTCGAGCGCGCCGACGTGATCGTGCTCCTGGGGTGCGATCTGACCGAGGAGTACCCGATCGTGTGGCTCCGCGTGAAGAAGGCGGTCGACCGGGGCGCGCGCCTCGTGATCGCGAACCCGTGGACGCTGGAGATCGAGCGGTGGGCGCGCCGCGCGCTCACCTACCGGCGGGGCGGTGAGGTCGCCGTGCTGGACGCGCTGGCCGGCCGGAGACCGGTGGACGGCGCCGCGGACCAGTCCGGCGCCGGCGTCGAGGCGCTGCGCGAGGCGGCGTCGCTGCTCGCCGCGGCCGAGCGGCCGTTTGTGCTCGCCGGCCGGACGGCGCTCGAGCAACCCGAGGGCCGGGCCGTCGTGGCGGCGCTCGGCGCGCTGCGCGAGGTGCGGCCCGCGGCGACCGTAGGACTTCTCCGGGGACGCGGCAACGCTGGGGGGGCCCAGGCGGTCGGCGTCCTTCCGGACATGCTGCCCGGCTACCGCCGCCTCGACGATCCGGACGCGCGGCGCGCGGTGGAGGCGGAGTGGGGGCGGCCGCTGCCCGCCGCCGCCGGCCGGACGGTCAGGGAGATGCTGGCCGCCGCGCGCGGCGGCGCCCTCCGCCTGCTGTACGTGGCGGGGGCGGATCCCGCCGTAGCGTACCCCGACGCCCGCGCCTGGCGCACGGCCAGGGAGCGGCTCGACCTGCTCGTCGTGCAAGACGTCTTTCTCACGCAGACGGCGGCATCCGCCGACGTGGTGCTTCCACTGCTGACCTACGCGGAGCGGTCGGGCACAGTCGGCAACCTCGAGGGCCGCGTGCAGCGCCAGGACCAGGCGGTCCTGGGCCCGGGAGAGGCCCGGCCGGAGTCGGCCGTGTGGGTCGCGCTGGCGGCGCGGCTCGGCGATCCCTTTGCGTACTCGTCGTGGGAAGATGTTTCCGCTGAGATCGCGCGGCTCGTGCCGGGCTGGGCGGAGGACGCCCGGATCGCGCCGCCGCCGATTACGCCCAACGCGGTCCAGGGGTCGCTCCCCGCGGGGCCGGCGTCATCCGAGACGGCGGACGGCGCGCTGATGCTGGTGACGGGTACCAGGTTGTTCGACCGCGCGCCGGCGGCGGTGCGGTGTCCCGGTATTCGCGCGCAGGCCGGCGCACCGTTCGTGGCCCTACACCCGAGCGATGCGGAGCGGCTCGGTATCGGCGCCGGCAGCCTTTGCGAGGTGCGCTCGGCCAAGGGCGCCTTGCGGCTCGCGGCCCGGGTGTGGGCCGGGCTCCATCCGGGACACGCCTACGTGCCGTGGGGATTCGACGCGGCGCCGGTCGCGTCGCTGCTCGATGAAGCCGGCCCGGCGCCGGTGGCGGTGCGGGCGCTCGTGGCGGCAGGCCGGTAGGGGCGGTGGCGACGACGGTGCTCGTGGACGCGATCAAGAGCGCCGTGGTGCTCGTCGGCGTCCTGACGGCTTTTGCGTATACCACCCTGCTCGAACGCCGCCTGCTGGCCCGGTTTCAACTCCGCGTCGGGCCGAACCGGGTGGGTCCGTGGGGCCTCCTGCAGCCGCTGGCCGACGGCATCAAACTCATCTTTAAGGAAGATTTTCGTCCGGCCGGGGCGGACGCGGTCGTCTATCTCGCCGCGCCCCTCGTCTCGGTGATCGCAGCGCTGTTCGTGTACGCCGTGATCCCGATCGGGCCGCCGGTCCACCTCCTCGGTCGGGAAGTGACGCTGTACATCGCCGACGTGAACGTCGGCATTCTGCTGGTGCTCGCGGCGAGCAGCGTCGGCGTGTACGGGGTGATCCTCGGCGGCTGGTCGTCGGACAGCAAGTACTCGCGGCTCGGCGGGCTGCGCTCGAGCGCCCAGGTGCTGTCGTACGAGCTCGCGCTCGGCCTCGCGGTGCTCGGCGTGATCATGGCGGCCGGGTCGCTCAGCCTCGTCGACATCGTGGCCGCGCAGGCGCGCGGCTGGTTCATCCTGCGCCAGCCGCTCGCGTTTGTGCTCTTCCTCATCGCGGCGTTCGCCGAAACCAACCGCGCGCCGTTCGACCTGCCGGAGTCGGAGCAAGAGCTGACCGGCGGCTTTCAGACCGAGTACGGCGGCTTCAAGTTCGCGATGTTCTACGTGGGCGAGTACATCGGCGTGATCACGATGAGCGCCCTCGTGACGACGCTCTTCCTCGGCGGATGGCAGGGGCTGTTCCTGCCGCCCGCGCTGTGGTTTCTGCTGAAAGTTTTCGCCGTCGTCTGCTTCTTCATCTGGGTGCGGGCAACGCTGCCGCGCGTGCGCTACGATCAGCTCATGGCGCTGGGGTGGAAGATCCTGATCCCCGCGGGTCTCCTGAACGTCGCGGCCACCGCGTGCGCGATCGTGTGGGGAGGCGCCTTATGACCCCCGCCGCGCCGGGGTCCAACGGCCGGGGCGGCGGGGCCGGACGGCGCCTCCGCCAGGCGTGGGCGATGGTGCGGGGGCTCGGCGTCGTCGGCCGCTACCTCTTCCGCGCGCCGGTGACGACGACGTATCCCGACCGCAAGCCGGACGTGCAGCCGCGGTTCAAGGGCCGGCACTACCTGACGCTCTTCGCCGACGGAATGGAGCGATGCGTCGGGTGCGAGCTGTGCGTGATCGTCTGTCCCAGCCAGTCGATCCTCGTGCGCGCGGCCGAGAACGACCCGCTGACGCCGCACTCCAGGGGCGAGCGCTACGCGACGGATTTCCAGATCAACATGTTGCGCTGCATTTTCTGCGGCTTTTGCGAGGAGGCATGCCCGACCGGCGCGATCGTGCTCGGGCACGAGTACGAGCTGAGCGCCACGAACCGGCGGGACCTGATCTACACCAAAGACCGTTTGACGGAGCAGTATCCGGGCGAGTCCGGACGCGATCCCAACCGGGAGGTGTGACGCGAGGTGGACGTGGTCCTGTTCGGGATCACGGCCGTCTGCGCGCTTGCCGGGGGCGCCGGCGTGATCTTGTCGCGGCGGCCCGTGCACAGCGCGCTCGGCCTGCTGCTGGTGCTGCTGAGCCTGGCGGTCGACTACCTGCTGCTCGGCGCGCAGTTCATCGCGGCGGCCCAGGTCATCATCTACGCCGGGGCGATCGTCGTGCTCTTCGTGTTTATCATCATGTTGCTGTCTCCGGGAGGCTCGGATTCTCCGGCGTCCGGCCTCAAAGGCGGGGCCCTCGCGGGGCCCGTCGCGGCCCCGTTCGTCGCCGCGCTGTGCGCGCTGCTTGCCGCGGGGCTCGTCGCGCTCGTGAGCCGCGCCTCGCCCGTGCCGAAGGCGGCGCTCCCCGCCGCCTTCGGCACGGTCCAGGACGTCGGGCGCTCCCTGTTCGGCCGCTACCTGCTGCCCTTTGAGGCGGCGTCGCTCGTGCTGCTGGCCGGCATGATCGGCGGCGTGGCGCTTGGGCGCCGCCTGGGGCCGCGGACGTGAGCGTGCCGGCGCCGTACTACCTCGCGCTCAGCGCGGTCTTGTTCGCCGCCGGCGCCGCGGGCGTGCTGGTGCGCCGCTCCGCGCTGATTGTGTTCATGTCGATCGAGCTGATGCTGAACGCGGTCAACCTCACGCTGGTCACCTTCGCGCGGCTGCGCGGCTCGGTCGACGGGCAGGTGCTCGTGTTCTTCGTGCTCGTGGTCGCGGCCGCCGAGGTGGTGGTGGGGCTCGCCATCATCGTGGACGTCTTCCGGTCCCGCGAGACCGTCGACGTCGACGCCGAGGCCGCGTTGCGCGGATGAACTCGCTCGCCCTCATTGCCGCGCTGATCCCCGCGCTGCCGCTCGCCGGCTGGGTAGTCCTCGGCCTGTGGGGCGCCCGGTGGCCGGCCCGGGCCGCGGGTTGGTTCGGGTCCGCGACGGTCATCGCATCGTTCGCGGCGGCGATCATGCTGTTCGAGCGCCTCGCGGCGCTGCCGCCGGGCGCGCGGACGGTCCAGGTCGACCTGTACCGGTGGATCGCCGCCGGCCCGCTCACCATTCCGTTCCGCCTGCTCGCCGATCCGCTGTCCGCGGCGATGGCTCGCCTCGTCGCCGGCGTCGGCGCGCTGATCCACGTCTATTCGATCGGGTACATGGCGGGCGACGCCGGGTTTGCGCGCTATTTCGCGTACATGAATCTCTTCATGGCCGCGATGCTGCTGCTCGTGCTGGCCGGCAACCTTGCCGTCATGTTCATCGGGTGGGAAGGCGTCGGTCTCTGCAGCTACTTGCTGATCGCGTTCTGGTTCGAACGGCCCGCGGCGGCCCGCGCCGGCGTCAAGGCGTTTGTCGTCACCCGCCTCGGCGACGTGGGCTTCCTTCTCGGGATCTTCGCCGCGTTCGCCGTCTTCGGCACGCTCGACTTCACCGTGATCACGCGCGAGGCTGCGGCCCGGCTGCCGCTCGGCGGGGGCGCCGCCACCGCGATCGCGCTGCTGCTGTTCCTCGGCGCGGTCGGCAAGTCCGCGCAGCTGCCGCTGTACGTCTGGCTTCCCGACGCGATGGAGGGCCCGACGCCGGTCAGCGCCCTCATCCACGCCGCGACGATGGTGACGGCCGGCGTGTTCATGATCGTGCGGCTGCACGCCCTGTACCTGCGCGCGCCGTTCGCGCTCGACGTCGTGGCCGTCACCGGCGCCGTGACCGCGATCTTCGCCGCGTCCGCGGCGCTCGTGGAGCCCGACCTGAAACGCGTGCTGGCGTACTCGACGATCAGCCAGCTCGGGTACATGTTCCTCGCGGTCGGCGTCGCCGCGTGGGCCGCGGGGATCTTCCACCTCATGACGCACGCCTTCTTCAAAGCGCTGCTCTTCCTGGCCGCCGGCGCGGTGATGCACGCGCTCGGCGGCGAGACCGACATGCGCAGGATGGGCGGCCTTGCCCGCCGGCTGCCGAGGACCGCGGCGGCGTTCGGCGCCGGCGCGCTCGCGCTCGCGGGCATCCCGCCGCTCGCCGGGTTCTTCAGCAAGGAGCAGATCCTCGGCGAGGTGTTCTCGGCCGGACACGTTTGGCTGTGGGGCGTCGGCCTCTTTACGGCGGGGCTCACAGGATTCTATATCACCCGGGCTTACGCGCTCACGTTTGCCGGGCGGCCCGCCGCCGCCCACGACCGAGACGCGGTTCACGAAGCGCCGCCGGTAATGTGGTGGCCGGTCGCGGCGCTGCTTTTTCTCTCCGTCGTCATGGGCGTCGTGCTCGAATACGTCATCCGGCTTGCACCGTGGTTGCGGCCGGCGCTCGAGGCCGGCGCGCGGGGACCGGCGGGCGGTGGGGCGGCGCCGGAATCCGGCGCCGCGCAGAGGATGCTCCTCCTCGCGTCCGTGGCCGTCGCCGCGGCCGGCGTCGTCCTGGGATGGCTCGTCTATGCCCGCGGCGCGATTCGCGGGCGGGCGCCGCTGCTCGGGACGCTCCTCGTCCGTCGCTTCTTCATCGAAGATCTCTACGACGCCGCCGTCGTCGCGCCGTCGAGGGCGCTCGCGCCGTGGGCGGCGGCGTTCGACCGCGGCGTGATCGACCGCGTCGTCCTCGGGATCGCCGCGGCGGTCGGATCGGCCGGCGGCGCCCTCCGCCGGCTGCAGAGCGGCTACCTGCGGCAGTACGCCGCCTTCGTCCTGATCGGGGCGCTGATCATTCTCGCGTATTGGATGTTGCGGCCGTGAGCGGCAGCGTGCTGAGCCTGCTGATCGCGCTCCCGGTAGCGGGCGCGGCCGCGGTGGCCTTCGTCCCTTCGCGCCGGCCGGGGGCGGCACGCGCCGTCGGGCTCGTCGCGTCGATCCTCGCGTTTCTGGCCGCGGCATGGGTTTGGGCCGCGTTCCGCCCGGGCCACGCCGGGCTGCAATTCGAAGAGCGCGTCGCGTGGGTGCCGGCCGCCGGGATCAACTATCACCTCGGGGTGGACGGTCTGTCGGTCAGCCTCACCGCGCTCGTCGCCCTGCTGGTGCCGGTGACTCTCGTCGCCTCCGCGGATCAGGTCCCGGACCGCAGCAATCGGTTCGTGCTCACGCTGCTGCTGCTCGAGGCAGGCCTGCTCGGGACGTTTCTTGCGCAGGACCTCGTATTGTTCTACGTGTTCTGGGAAGCGATGCTGATCCCGATGTACTTCCTGATTGCGCTCTGGGGCGGGCCCGCGCGTCGGAGGGCGGCGATCAAGTTCCTCATCTACACGATGGCGGGCAGCGCGCTGATGCTGCTCGCGATCATCGCCGTCTACCTGCAGGGGGGACGCGTCCTCGGCACGCCGACGTTCGACCTGCCGGCGCTGGCCGCGCGACCGCTCAACTGGCCGCCGGCCACGGAGGCGCTGCTGTTCGGCGCGTTCGCGGTCGCGTTCGCCATCAAGATGCCCGTCTGGCCCCTGCACACGTGGCTGCCCGATGCCTACGCGGAAGCCCCGCCCGTGGTGACGGTGCTGCTCGCGGGGGTGATGGCCAAGGCCGGGGCCTACGGGCTGCTGCGGTTCTGCCTGCCGCTGTTTCCCGACGCCGCGCGCGCGTGGGGGCCGCTGTTCGCGTCGCTCGCGGTCGTGGGGATCTTGTACGGCGCCGCGGTGGCCTGGGCGCAGGGTGATCTGCGGCGGCTCCTGGCCTACGGCAGCCTCAGCCACATGGGGTTCATTCTGCTCGGCATCTTCGCGCTCGACATCCAGTCCGTGCAGGGCAGCGTGCTGCAGATGGTCAACCACGGCGTCAGCACCGGCGCGCTGTTCGTGGTGGCGGGGATGCTGATCGGCCGGACGGGGCAGGGGCGCACGGACGCCTACGGCGGGCTGGCGGCCGCGACGCCGGCGTTGGCGGCCGCGACGCTCATCGTCGTCGCGTCCTCCCTCGCGCTGCCGGGCACCAACGGATTCGTGGGCGAGTTTTTGATTCTGCTTGGCGCGTTCCAGACGCATCCGCTGCAGGCGGTGCCGGCCACGGCGGGGGTGGTGCTCGCCGCCGCCTACCTGCTCGCGTTCGTGGGCCGGATCTTCCACGGACCGCTGCGGCCAGATCTGCGCGGGCTGCCGGATCTCCGGCCGCGTGAATACGCGGTGCTCGCGCCGCTCGTCGCGCTGATCTTTTGGGTCGGCTGGACTCCCGGTCCGTTGCTCGATCGCAGCGAAGCGACGGTGCGGGCGCTTCTCAAACCGCCGGCCGTCGTCGTTCCCGAGCCGGCCCGCGCCTCGGTGGACCACGGCGCGCCGGTGTCCGGGGCGGCGCGGCGGAAGGTGGCGGCGCGGCCGTGACCTGGACCGACCTCTTCGCGGCGTCGCCGGAGGCGATTCTCGTCCTGACCGCCTGCGTGGTACTTCTTCAAGATTCGTGGACCACCGGCAGCGCGCTCGAGGCGGAGCGCCGGGGATCCGCGCCCGCGTGGCTCGCGCTGGCCGGGGTGTGCGCGGCGGCGATTGCGGCGGCGCCCGTGCCGGCGGGTGAAGTCGCGGCGTTCGGCGGCATGTACGTGCGCGACGGGATCACGCGGCTCGCCGACATGATCGCGCTCGGCACGGCCGCGGTCGGCGCCTTGCTCGCCGATGGCTACGTGCGGCGGATGCGGTTGCCGGCCGGCGAGTACTACGCGCTCCTGCTGCTCAGCACGACCGGCGCGATGCTGATGGCCGCCAGCCGCAATCTCATCGTGCTGTTCCTCGGGCTCGAGGTCCTCAGTCTGCCGCTCTACGTGCTCGCCGCGATCGCCAGGCGCAGCCCGCGCTCACAGGAAGCCGGGCTTAAGTACCTGCTTCTCGGCGCGTTTGCGACCGCGTTCTTCGTGTACGGGGTGGCGCTCGTGTACGGGGCGGCCGGCACCCTCGACCTGCGCGCGCTCGCCGCGCAGCCGCCCTCGCCGCTGCTCGGCGGCGGCCTCGCGCTGCTCACAATCGGCCTCGGCTTCGAGGCCGCGCTCGTGCCGTTTCACGGCTGGGCGCCGGACGTGTACGAGGGCGCGCCGCTGCCCGCCGTCGCGTTCATGTCGGTCGCGGCGAAGGTGGGCGCGTTTGGGGGGCTGATCCGCGTCTTCCCACAGGGCTTTCCCCAGGCCGCGCCGGCCTGGGCGCCGGTGCTGCAGGCGCTCGCCATCGCCACGATGGTGCTCGGCAACCTGGCGGCGCTGCCGCAGACCAACCTGAAGCGTCTGCTGGCGTACTCGAGCGTTGCGCAGGCGGGCTATCTGCTGATCGGCGTGGCCGCGGGCGGCCCGGCCGGGACGGGCGCGGTGCTGTTCTACCTCGCGGTGTACGGGGCGATGAATCTTGGGGCGTTCGGCGTCCTGCTGCTGCTAAACCGGCGCGGCGAGGAAGCCGACCGGTTGGAGGACCTGGCCGGTCTGGCCGACCGGGCGCCCTGGGCGGCGTCGACGCTCGCCCTCTGCTTCGTCTCGCTCGCCGGGTTTCCCCCGACCGGCGGGTTCATCGCGAAGCTGTATCTGTTCCGCGCGGCGCTTGGGGCGGGCCAGACCGCGGTCGCGGTCGTGGGCGTGCTGACCAGCGTGGTGTCGGTCTTCTACTACATGCGCGTCGCCTACACCGCCTTTTCGGGCGAAGCGCCGGCGGACGTCGCGGTGCAGCGCAGCGCGTTCGCCGGCGCCGCCCTGGTGCTCGCCGCCGCGGGTGTCCTGCTCTGCGGCATCGTGCCGGCGCGCCTGACGGCGGCGGTACAGCAGGCCGCCGCCCTGCTCAAGTAGAAGCGACAGCGCCGAATGTCCACGGGTGCGCCCGCCGTCGTTCTAGCAGTTCTCATTCTGCTTGCGTGTGCGGTCTTCGCCGGCAAGCTTCGGCGGATCTACCGGCTGATTCGGCGGGGACGCGGTCCCGTGCCGCTGGCGCCGCTGCCCGCGCGGCTGCGCGATCTGGTGGCGCAGGTGGCTCTGCACCGGCGGGTGCTGCGGCGGCCGTGGTTCGGTCTGCTGCACCTGTTCATCTTCTGGGGTTTTCTCGTGCTGCTGACGACGATCGTCCAGGCCGTGGGCGAGGCCGCCTCGCCGGGCTGGACGCTGCCGTGGGTCGGGGGGTTGCCGCTGCTGGTCGCCGTTCAGGATCTCTTCATCGTCTTGGTCTTGGCGGGCGTCGCGATGGCCGTGTGGGCGAGGGTGGGCGCTCGGATCAAGCGCCTGGAGGGGCAGGATCGGCACGGGGCCTACCTCATTCTGGCCCTGATCGCCGGTATCATGATCACGCTGCTCGTGTCGCGCGGCGCGCAGATCGCGCTCGAGCGGCCCGCGTGGGGGCCGAGTGCCTGGCTGTCGAGCCTCCTCGCGCGGCTCTTCGTCGCGGCGCCGCCGGCCGCGGTCCGGGCCGTCTACGAGACCGCGCTGTGGGGTCATCTGCTCATCGTGCTGTATTTCCTGACACTGATCCCGGATGGGAAGCACCTGCACCTAGTGACCCTTGTTCCGAACATCCTGCTGCGGCGGGCGCGTCCGCGGGGCGCGCTCGAGCCGGTCGATATCGAGCATGCCGAGGTCGTCGGCGTCTCATCGCCCGAGCACCTGACCTGGAAGGACCTGCTGGACACGTTCGCCTGCATGGAGTGCGGCCGCTGCACTGAGGTCTGCCCGGCCAACTGCACCGGCAAAGAGCTCGATCCCCGCCGTCTCCATACCGACCTGCGAAAAACGCTGGAGCGGAGAGGCGGACGGGGCGTAGACGCACCGGCCGGCGCGCTCGTCGGCGGCGTGTTCTCGGACGACTTTCTCTGGCAGTGTCTCACCTGCGGGGCGTGCGTCGAAGAGTGTCCGGCCACTAACGACCACATCGACAAGATCGTCGGGATGCGCCGGCACCTCGTGATGGAGCAGGCGCGGGCGCCCAAGACGATCGAGGAAGCGATGCGCAGCCTCGAGATCCGGGGCACGCCGTTCCGCGGCGCGGCCATCACGCGCACGGCGTGGGCGGACGGGCTGGACCTTCCGATCCTGAGCGGCGACGGCCCTTGCCCGGAGTGGCTGCTGTGGGTCGGCTGCGCCTCCGCGTTCAACGAGCGAAATCACGGCGCTCTGCGGGCGCTCGCGGACCTGCTGCGACGGGGCGGGGTCGACTTCGCGATCCTCGGCGACGCCGAGCAGTGTACGGGAGATCCGGCGCGGCGGATGGGGAACGAATATCTGTTTCAGACCCTCGCCCAGAAGAACATCGACACCCTCCGCCGGCACGGTGTGTCCAAGATCCTCACCGTTTGTCCGCACTGTTACAACACGCTGAAGAACGAGTACCCACAGTTCGGCGGGGCGTACGAGGTATACCACTCGACGCAGCTGCTGGCGCGCCTCGTCGCCGAGGGACGTCTCCGGCCGGCGGCCGCGGTCGAGGGCACGCTTACCTACCACGATCCGTGCTATCTCGGCCGGCACAACAACGAGTACGAAGCGCCGCGAGAGGTCCTCGGAGCGCTGCCGGGAGCGCGCTTCGTCGAGATGGCGCAGTGCCGCGAGAAGGGCTTTTGCTGCGGGGCCGGCGGGGGTCTCTACTGGGTGGACGAGCGGGTGGGACAGCGCGTTAACCATGTGCGCGGCGGCCACGTCGCCGAGACCGGGGCGGACGTCGTCGCGACGGCGTGTCCATTCTGCATGATGATGCTCGAGGAAGCGAAGGCGGCCAAGGAAGCTTCCTGGCGTCCGATGGATATCGCGGAGCTCGTGCGGAAGAGCATCGCGGAGTGACGAGATCCCGAACGAGTCCCCCGCGCCGAGAGAAACGAAGAGATCCTCCGCCCGCGTCACCGGTGTCGAAGGACCGCCGTGCCGATGGATATTGCCGAAGAAAGCGGGCGGCCCTCCCGGGGCTGGGGGTATGTCTCTGCGGGAGGACCGCCGCGCCTCAGGGTAGCTCAGCCGAGCCGGCTGTCCTTCTCGACGATCGGCGCGTTGGCAAACCGGCTGTCCTTCTCGACGATCGGCGCGCTGGCAAACCGGCTGTCCTTCTCGACGACGGGCGCGCTGGCAAGCCGGCTGTCCTTCTCGACGACGGGCGCGCTGGCGAGCCGGCCATCGTGCTCGACGAACAACCCGGCTCCCGCGATGAGCAGGCTTCCCCCGACGAACAATCCGAGCGCCTTCCGAAGCATCTTCATTAGCGTGTCCTCCTCCCGGTTTGGGCGGTGCGTTTTGATCTGACGTGGCCATCCTACCCGCGGAAGAGGCGCGCTGCGATGAACTCGTTCACGCCGGCGCTGTGAACCGCGCCACAACCTCAACGGAGCCGCCGGCGATGCGAGGCACCCGCGCGCGGGTCGGGCCCGGCAGGACCGGTGCGCGGAAGGTCGAACAGCCGCGGCGATGTCGCGGCGCGACCTCCTGAGCCACAGCCCGCTGTTCAGCCAGCTGACGCCCGCCGAGCTGGAGAAGGTCGCTGCGCTCCTGCGGCCCCGTCGTTACCGGGCCGGTGAGCCGGTGTTCCGCGAGGGGGATCCCGGCACGGCCCTCTATGTTGTCGAGACCGGTGAGGTCAAGATTCTCCTCGGCGGGTCGGACGGCAAAGAGGTGGTGCTGTCGCTGCTCGGGCCGGGCGAGTTCTTTGGGGAGCTCGCGCTGCTCGACGGAGAGCCGCGTTCCGCGGACGCGGTCGCGACCGTGCCGACCGAGATGCTGGTGCTTGCGCGGGAGGACTTTCTGCGGTTTCTTCGCGAGGTGCCGACGGTGTCGGTGAACATGCTCGCGGCGTTGAGCCGGCGCTTCCGGCGGACCGACCGCCTCGTCCACGACGCGGCGTTCTCCGACGTACGGACGCGCGTGACGCGTCTTCTCATCGAGCTGGCCGAGACGCGCGGCAAGCCTGGCCCCGGCGGGGTAACGATCGGCGCGCGCCTCACCCAGGGCGATCTCGCCAGCATGGTGGGCGCGACCCGCGAAAGCATCAACAAGTGCCTGCGCTCGTACGCCGCCCAGGGACTGCTCCGTCACGAACGCGGCCGCCTCGTCCTGCTCAACGTCGAGCGCCTGCGCGCGCAGATCGTCTAGCAGCCTTCCATCTGCTCTGTGTCGTCCGGTCTCCGCCCGCCGGCGAATACGAGCGCGCGGAGTATTCCGGCCGCCCGTCCCCCGGCCGGCCGGAGCGTGGGCGGCGCGGCCGCCAGCTGCGACGTCAGCCGTTCCTGCTCCGCTGCCTTCACAGCGTCTGCGCGGTGTCCGTCGATGATCTTTTCCACACTGTACCGGTCGATCATCTCCGTGCCTCCCCGTCCGCCGTCGCCTCCACGGATATCACGAACCGGGTCCCCGGTCAGTGACCCAGGTCATAGCCGCCCGCGTCCGCCCGTCGTACGCTTCCTGGCGGCGGTACTCGACACGCGGGAGGGATAGCGATGTGGCCACAATTATTTGGCCCCGGTTGGGAACTGGGACTGCTCGTGGCGGGCGGTATGTTCGCGGGCTCGGCCGCGATCGTTTGGTACGCGATGCGCAGCGCGCATCCGGCGGGAGCGGACGCGGTGGCGGACCTGTGGTCCGCCTACGAGCAGGGCGCGATCACGTCATGGGAGGCGGCGCGGCTGTTCCGGATCCTTGCCGCGCAGCAGGAGGTCGTCGAGCCCGCCGGCCGGGCGTCCGATGAGCCGCTGCGCACCGAGGAGGGTCTGCGGGCCACCGACTCGCTTGCGTTGCTGCGCGTAGAAGCGCGCCACATCGATCTCCGGGGGGTCTGATCAAAACATGCGGGCCAGGCGGTCGGCGGTCCGGATCGCGAGCGCGGCGATCGTGAGGGTGGGGTTGACGGCGGCGGGACCGACGAACATGCTGCTGCCGGCGACGAACAGGTTGGGGCACCCGTGGAGCGCGCCGAACGAGTCCACGGCGCTGTCGCGGCGATCGAGGCCCATCCGGCACGTGCCCATGTGGTGGCCGCCCGAATAATAAGTCTCGATCCCGCGCAGCTGCGCGCCGGCGGCCCCCGTGGCTTTGGCAAACCGGTCGAACAGCTCCCGCGCGTAGGCGTATGTCGCTTCGTCGAAGCCGCTCAGGTCGTAGTGGACGTGCGCGTACGGGTCGCCGAACCGGTCGCGGGCGGAGGACGAGAGCGTGACGGTCCGCCGCGTTTCCGGCGCGGCCTCGCTGTGCAGGGTAACGTCGCGCAGCGCCGTGACCGGCGCGAACCGGTCGAGGATCTCGTCGCCGCTGCCGGCGCCGGCCGCGGCGTCGGCGGACCACGGCACGACGTTCGCCGAAAACTCGACCTTCACGGCGCCGTGCCGGCCGCGGGACGGCGGTGTGAGGAACTGATGACTCTGTCCGGTCCACCGGCCGAGGCGGCCCGGCATCATCCGGTCCGCGTAGCGCAGGCTGCCGCTCCACAAGTGGTGGAACGTCAGCCGGCGCCCGACTACGCCGCTGAGCGGCACGCCGTCGGGGTACCGGTCGCGGCTCGACAGCAGCAGGAGGCGCGCGTTCTCGATCGCCCCTCCGGCGAGGACGATGACGGGCCCGCGGTGTTCGCGATCGCCGTCCCCGCCGTTGGCGCGGTAGATCAGCGATGCCGCGCGGCGTCCGCCGTCCGCGGTGGCGATCCGCCGCACGGACGTCTCGCGGTGAACCGTGCAGCGCCCGGTCGCGACCGCGCGGGCGAGATGGTAGTTCGGAGAATAGCGCACGCCGATCGGGCACACGTCGCAGGCGCCGAAGTTCTGGCAGCCCGGCCGGTCGCCGTACGCCAGCCGCGTGGCGGCCTGCGGCGTTGTGTGCAGGACGATGCCGGCGGCCGCCAGCCGCGCGGCGAGCTTCCGGTCTTCGTAGCTCAGTTCGAACGGCGGCAAAGGATACGGCCGCGAACGCTTCGGCGCAAACGGGTTATCGGCGTCGGTCCCGGACACGCCGAGCAGCGCTTCGGCGCGGCTGTAATACGGCTCGAGGTCGTCGTATCCGATCGGCCAGTCGTCTCCAAAGCCGTACAGCGTTTTCGTACGGAAGTCCTCCGGAATCATCCGCAGCGCGATCCCGGCCCAATGCGTGGCGGTGCCGCCCACCACCATGTGGCGCTCCCGGTCGACGTCGCCGCCGTAGGTGCCGGAGGCGGTCAGGCCCTGCAGGTCGGAAGGCAGGCGGTACGCGGGGTTGTCGTACCGGTGGAGGAAGCGGTCCTCGAACTGCGGCGTGTGCGGATACGGATACGCGGGGCCGCGTTCGAAGATCTCGACACGCCGCCCCTGCGCCGTGAGCAGGTAGGCGATCAAGGCGCCGGCGATCCCGGATCCGACGATTGTGAGGGAAGGGCGGTCAGCGGGGGGCACGGCGGTAGCGGTCGAGGCCGCGCGGCGTCCCCGGCCAGCCTTCGTACCCAGATAGCACCCACGCGTCGGTGTCCGCGAAGAGCGCCAGGGCTTCGTCGAGGACGAAGCGGTCGTAGGCGGCCCAGGCGCGTCCTCCGGCCGCCATCCAGGCGAGGTCGAGCGCCGAGCGCGGGGCGCGGGCGCGTGAGGCGGGGCGCAGCAGCCGTTCGCGATCGGACGTGCCGCACGCTGCGAACGGGCAGCGCGCCGCGCGCCGGGCGTCGCGATCGAGGCGCGACGCGAAGCGCTCGTACAGCGCCCGGTACCCCGGCAGATGCTCCGCGCGCCACCGGAAGTATTCCGCGTAATGCGACGGCTCGATCGCCCGGCCGATCACCGTCCGCGCGGCGGCCACGAGTGTGGAGGCGGTGCCCTCCCCGAGCGGCCCGGGCGCGCTCGCATCGAGCGAGGGCGTCCAGCCGGGACCTCGCGATTCGTCGAGCCAGCGCCACATGCCGGCCGCCGCCACGGCGCACACGCCCGCCGCGGCGCCGAGCAGGGTGCGGCGGGAGACGCGGCGCCGCGCCCGCATTACGCCACGGGAGGCCGGCGGCCGGCCCACGGCCGGCGCGCCTCGTACGCCGCGGCCGCGCGCAGGACGGACGCGTCCGCGAACCGCGGACCGATGATCTGCAGTCCTACCGGCAGGCCCGAGGCCGTCCATCCGGCCGGGACGGTGATCGCCGGATAGCCGATCATGTTGATCGGGAACGTAAACGCCAGCCAGCCGAGCGGGCCGACGGGGTTGCCGCCGATCTCCCCGTACGTGTGCCGTCCCAGCGGCAGCGGCGGAGCGGCGAGCGTGGGCGTCAGCAGCAGTTCGTGGGTCTGGAAGAACTCGCGGAACGCGTCGTTGAGCGTCCGCCGGACGTTCGCGGCCTGGATGAACTCGACCGCGCTCGACCGCTGGCCCAACTCGACGTACCGGACGAGGCCCGGGTCCATCCGCGTACGCCATTCCGGAAGATAGCCGACGAGCCGCGCGGCGACGGATGCCGGAAACAGCGCGCCGAACGCCTCCGACGGGTCGGAGAAGCGGGGCGACGCACTCTCGATGCGGACTCCCGCGTCCTCGAACTCCCGCACGGCCGATTCGGTGATGCGCCGGACCTCCGGGTCGACGGCGGCGTAGCCCCAATCCGGCGTCCACCCGGCACGGACGTTCGCCAGGCCGCCGTCGGCGGCGCCGGCCCAGTCCGTGCCGTCGTCCGGGAGCGACATCAGGTCGCGCGGATCGGGTCCGGCGATCACGGACATCATCACGGCCGCGTCGCGCACGGTGCGCGTCATCGGTCCGGCGTGCGACAGCGTTTCGAGACCGCCGTAGACCGGCGCCATCGGCACGCGGCCGAGCGTCGGCTTGAATCCTACGATGCCGCAGCAGCTGGCCGGGATGCGGATCGAGCCGCCCGCGTCGGTGCCGATCGTGAGGGGCCCCACGCCGGCCGCCACCGCCGCCGCGCCGCCGCCCGTCGAGCCGCCCGGCGTGTGGTCGAGGCTCCAGGGGTTGCGCGTCGCCCCGAAGACCGGGTTGTCGGTGGTACTCTTGTAGCCGAACTCTGGTGAGTTCGTCATGCCGACGATCACCGCGCCCGCCGCCCGCAGGCGTTCGACCGACGGCGCGTCTTCAGGCGCGATGAAGCGCTCGAAGATGCGCGAGCCCCACGTCGTGCGCACGCCCTTCACCATGACAAGGTCCTTGATCGTGATGGGGACGCCGGCGAGCGGGCCGAGCGTCTCGCCGCGCGCGAGCCGCGCCTCGACGTCCCGGGCCGCGGCGCGGGCCTGGTCTTCGGTGACGGTCACGAGCGCGTTGATAGACGGGTTGACCGTCGCGATCCGGTCGAGCACCACCTCGACCACTTCGGTGGGAGAGACATGCTTGGCGCGGATGGCGGCGGCGAGCTCCGTCGCCGGCGTGAAGCACAGATCGGTCGCGTTCATCGGCGCACCTCGTGGTGAGGACGGGATGCGGACATGATTCTCTTCGCTCCGGACGGGGAGCATGCCCGATGCCGGCCGGCCCACAAGAACCGGAGCGCCCATCCGAGCAGGACGAGCGCCGCGATCTGCCCGAGCGTCAGGAACAGCGGGGTTCGGTCTTCCGGTCTGAGGAGATCGAGCAGAAAGCGTAGCACCGACGAGGCCGCGATCGCGAACCACCACGCGGCGCCGTCGAACGGCCGCCGCCGCGCGACGGCAAGCGCGCCGCCGAGAATCACGAGGGTTCCCGCGATTTCGTAGAGCGGCAGGGGATGGCGCGGCCCGCCGGGCACCCCGGGCACCGCGACGCCCCACGGCAGCGACGTCGGGGCGCCGAAGAGTTCGCCGTTCATGAAATTGCCCCACCGGACCAGGACGACCGCGACCAGCACCGCAGGCGCCATCGCGTCGAGCAGCCGCCATACCGGCACGCGGTGGCGCGGGCACCACCACGCGAGAAAGACGAGGCCGGCGGCGATCGAGCCGTGGGACGCCAAGCCGGCGTAGGGCGGGAGGACGGCCGCGAGCGGCCGTCCGGCGAACTCCCCGAGGTGCGTGACGACGTAGCCGGCGCGGGCGCCGACCACGAGCGTCGCGAGGAACGGCACGGCAAGGGTGTCGACGACGGCGCGGTCGATGCCGAACCGCGCGGCGAAGTGCGCGGTGATCGGGATGGAGAGAAACAACGCGAGGCCCATCATGACGCCGTACCACCGGACCGTCAGCGGGCCGAGTTCGAAGAACACGGGGTGCATCGCCGCCAGTATAACATCGGCTTGACACGGCGCGGCGCCGGCAGGCGATTCCGATTGACACCCCGGGGTGTGTATGCTAACGTAAGCGACACAACTGAATAGCAACTCTTATCCAGAGTGGTCGAGGGACGGGCCCGATGACACCCGGCAGCCTACCAGGTTTTCCCGCCTGGCGTGGTGCTAAATCCCGCGGAGATCCAATTCCGGTAGATAAGAGGGAGAGATCCCCCTCGGAGTTGGAGGGGGATTTTTGTTTGAGCCAGATTGGAGGGGAGAAATGGGAGTGACCGAGCTGGCATGTCGCGAGTGTGGCCGGAAGTACGCGCTCGATCCGATCTTCGTCTGTGACGCCTGCTTCGGTCCGCTCGAAGCACAGTACGATCACGGCGGGCTGAGCGGCGAGGCGCTGCGGACGCGGATTCTGTCCGGTCCGGCGTCGATCTGGCGGTACCAGGACTTCCTTCCGGTCCAACGTGTGCCGGCTTGGGACCTCGCTCCCGGAAACACCCCGCTCGTCCACGCCGAGCGGCTCGGCCGGGCCCTCGGGCTTCGCAACCTGTACCTGAAGAACGACACGCGCAACCCGACGTGGTCGTTCAAGGATCGCGTCGTCGCCTGCGCGATGGCGGCGGTGCGCACCTTCGATTTCACCGTGGTGTCCTGCGCGAGCACCGGTAACTTGGCGAACGCGGTCGCCGCGCACGCGGCCAAGGCCGGACTGCGGGCCGTGGTCTTCATTCCGACCGGCCTCGAGCATGGGAAAGTGGTGACGACGTCCGTCTATCGCCCGACGCTGGTCGAGGTTGACGGGACGTACGACGACGTCAACCGGCTCTGCCTCGAGATCGGGGAAGAGCACCGCTGGGCGATCGCCAACGTCAACATGCGGCCGTACTACTCGGAAGGCGCCAAGACACTCGCATTCGAGGTGGCCGAGCAGCTCGGCTGGCGGGCGCCGGACCGCGTCGTCGTGCCTATCGGCTCGGGCAACATGTTCGTGAAGATCCAGAAAGGCTTCGAGGAATTTCAGCGGCTCGACGTGATCCCGCAGCACACGGTGCGGATGACCGCGGCGCAGTCTGAGGGTTGCGGACCGGTCGCGACCGCGTACCAGGCGGAGACGGACACCGTGGTGCCGGTGATCCCGAACACGCTCGCTAAGTCGCTCGCGATCGGCAATCCTGCCGACGGACCGTACGTGCTCGACATCGCGCGCCGGACCGGCGGCGCGGTCGCCGCCGTCTCGGACGAGGAAACCGTCGAGGCGATCCGGCTGCTCGCCGAGACCGAGGGTTTGTTCACGGAACCGGCCGGCGGTGTCACGGTCGGCGTGCTGCGGAAGCTCGCACTCGCCGGCGCGATCGACCCGGATGAGACCGTGGTCGCGTACATCAGCGGCATCGGGCTGAAGGCGTTCGAGGCCGTCGAGTCTCGGCTCGCGGCGGCGGTGCGGATCAAGCCGACGCTGGCGTCGTTCGAGGAGCGGGTGCTGCAGGCGGTGCCCGCGTAATCGGGGAGGGAGCACTCTCATGGCGGTACGCGTACGCATTCCGACGCCGCTGCGCCAGCTGACGAACGGCGCGCGGCTGATCGAGGTCGGCGCCGCCGACCTGGGGCAGGCGATCGACGAGCTCGACCGGCAGTTTCCGGGGATTCGGGCGCGGCTGATCGACGACAAGGGCGAAGTGCTCCGGTTCGTCAACATCTTCGTGAACGAGCGCGATATCCGGTTCCTCGGCGGGCTGCGCACGCCGCTCACCGACGGCGCGGAGGTGTCCATCGTTCCGGCGATGGCCGGTGGATAGCGCATAGGTCACCGGGACGGTGAAAACGGCAGACCTGTGACCACAAAGTCCCGTCAAGAGCGGACGCGCGCCCGCGGGGCAGCGCCGGACGTCAGGAACCGGGTCGAGACGCTCCGCGAGCAGATCCGGCACCATAGCCGTCAGTATTTCGAGCGGGACACCCCCGAGATCTCGGATGAGGCGTACGACGCGCTCGTCCAAGAACTCCGTGATCTCGAAGCGGCTCATCCCGACCTCGTCACCCCGGACTCGCCGACCCAGCGGGTCGGGGCCCCGCCGTCGCCGACGTTCCAAGCGGTCAGGCATCCCTACCCCATGTTGAGCCTCGCCAACGCGTTCGACGAGGACGACGTGCGGGCGTGGCACCGCCGCGTCGTCGCGGCGCTCGGCGACGGACGGATAGCCTTTGTGTGCGAGCTGAAGATGGACGGCGCGGCCGTCTCGTTGGTGTACGAGCGCGGCACGTTTGTGCGCGGCGCCACCAGAGGCGACGGCGTCCGGGGCGAGGACATTACTCCAAACCTCGCGACCGTGGTGCCCCAGCACCTCCGACACGCCGAGGCTCCGCCGCCCGCCTTCGCCGAGTTTCGGGGCGAAGTCTATCTGCCGGCGCGCGCGCTCGAAGCCGTGAACGAGGACCGCGCCCGCGCGGGCCAGCCGCTGTTCGCGAACGCGCGCAACGCCGCGGCCGGCTCGCTGCGCCAACTCGACCCGACGATCACCGCGTCGCGCCAGTTGGGGTTGTTCGTGTACCAGGTGGGCGCCGTCCCGGACGCGCGATTTCGAACACACATGGAAGCGCTCGGCTGGGCCAAGGGCCTCGGGATGCCGGTCAGCGATCACGTCCGGCGGGTCGAGTCGCTCGAGGACGTCCTGCGATACATCGCGGAGTGGCAGGTGAAGCGCGCGGCATTGGAGTTCGGAACGGACGGCATGGTTGTCAAGGTCGACTCGCTCGACCAGCAGGCCGAACTCGGCGCGACCAGCCAGGCGCCGCGCTGGGCGATTGCCTACAAGTTCCCCGCCGAAGAAGCCGAGACGCGGGTGGCCGACGTCTTCGTGAGCGTCGGACGGACCGGAGCGCTCACGCCTGTCGCGGACCTCGATCCGGTGCGGGTGTCCGGGGTGGTCGTGCGGCGCGCGGGTCTGCACAACGAGGACGAGATGCGGCGCAAGGACGTGCGCATCGGCGACCGGGTGATCGTGCGCCGCGCCGGTGAGGTGATCCCCGAGATCGTCCGCGTGCTGACCGAAAAGCGGACCGGCGAAGAGCGGCTGTTCGAGATGCCGGCGGTGTGCCCGATCTGCGGCTCGCCGGTCGAACGGCGGCCCGGCGAGGCGGTCGCGCGGTGCACCGGCGGGGCGATCTGCCCGGCGCAGGTTCTGAACCGTTTGATCCACTTCGGTTCCCGCGGCGGCGTGAACATCGACGGCGTGGGGCCTCGTCTCCTCCAGCAACTGCTCGATCGCGGCCTGATCGAGGATCCCGCGGACCTCTACCGTCTGACCAAAGACCAGATCCTGACGCTCGAGCGGATGGCGGACAAGTCGGCCGAGAACGTGATCGCCGCGATCGACGGCGGCCGCCGCCCACCGCTCGACCGCCTGATCTACGCGCTTGGGATCCGGCACGTCGGTGAACACGTCGCGAAACTGCTTGCGGCGCGATTCCGGACGCTCGAAGCGCTGGCGGCCGCGTCCAAGGAGGAGATCGCCGCCGTGCCGGGGATCGGGCCGACGATCGCGGAGAGCGTCGCGGACTTCTTCGCCCGGGAGCAGTCGCAGGCGCTCGTCCGCAAGTTGCGGCAGGTCGGCGTCGAGCCGGCGCCGCCCGAAGCAGCGATCGCGGGCCCGCTCGCGGGCAAGAGCTTCGTTTTCACCGGGGCGCTCGCCGCGATGTCCCGCCGGGACGCCGTGGCGCGCGTGGCTGCCCTCGGCGGTATCGTTGTGGAGAGCGTGAGCAAGAACACCGACTACTTGGTCGCCGGTGAAGAGCCCGGCACCAAGCTCGCGCGCGCCGGGAAGGCGGGCGTGCGCGTGCTCGACGAGGCGGCATTTCTCGCGCTGCTCGACGAGGCTCCCTCGTGAGCCGGCAGTACCCTCGCCGCGGCAGGAGCCGTGGCGTCCGCCGCCGGGGACGCCCGGTGCTCGGCTGGCTCGTTGTCGTCGCCCTGCTGATCGCGGCCGCGGTCCTGGTGGGGCGCGCCGTGCGCGTGCCGGTGCCGGGGCGCCACCCCGCGGCCGGCCCGCCGCAGACGGAGGTGCAGGTGTTCTTCGTCCGGACGGCGCCGGGCGGCCGTTCGCAGACGCTCGCCGCCGCGCGCCGGCGGGTGCCCCGGGGGCCGGACACGGCGCTGGCCGCAGAAGCGGTGCGGGCGCTGCTGGACGGACCGTCGCGCGCCGAGCGGTCGCACGGCCTGACGAGTGAGATCCCCCCCGGCACGGCGCTGCGAGCGCTCACGCTCAGCGGCCGGGTCGCGACGGTCGACCTCGGCGTCGCGTTTGCGCAGGGCGGCGGCTCCAGCAGCATGCTGGCGCGTGTCTGGCAGGTCGTCTATACCGCGACGCAGTTTCCGGACGTCTCCTCGGTGCGGCTGTTGATCGGCGGGCGGCGGGTGGCGACGCTCGGCGGGGAGGGCCTGATGATCGGCGCGCCCCTGCGCCGCCCCGCCGCGGTGCCCACGTTCTGAGAGAAGACGGGAGGGACCGCTTCGGGGGTGGGAGAATAGGCGGGCAAATGCCGCGCCAAATCTTCGCCGACGAGATCGAGCGGTTTCTCCAGGGGCTTGACGGCGTGTCGTCCGCCCGTGTGCTCACCGGTCCCGGCGGCGATGTCTCGTACGTTTACGTCACGACCGAGAGCGCCCTGGACAGCCGGGGTCTGCGCCACGGCGTCGTGGCCGCCCTCCAGTCGCGGTTCGGCATCCCGGTCGACGAGTGGCGCGTGCGCGTGACGCAGCTCCGGGCCGGCGTTCAGCCTGCGGAGATTCCGCGCTTCCGCGTCATGCGCGTCGAGGAAACCGCGACCGCGGCCGATCTTGCGGTGACGGTCAAGCTGCAGTGGACGCGCGGCTCGGACGTGCGGTCGGCGACCGGCCAGTCGAGGGGCCGCGGCGGCGGCGGCAATCGCCCGCGCGCGCTCGCGGCCGCGACGCTCGCCGCCGTGCGGGAGGCGCTGGACGTGTCCCACGCCGACCTGGCGCTGGAGCGCGTCGGGACGGTGACGTTTCTCGACCGCCCGGTCGTGCTGGTGGCGCTGTCCATGGGGCTGCAGGCCCGCGGCGCGCCCTCGGCCCCTGAGGCGCAGACGTTTGTCGGCACGGCGTTCGAGGACACGGCGCCACCGGCGGCGGACGAAACGGCCGAGCCCGCCATTACGGCTACGCTCGACGCCGTGACGCGCTGGCTGCTCCACGCCGTCTCAGCGCCGGAGCCGGTCCAGTCGATGCACCGGCGCGAGCGGCTCGAAGCCATCCGACACTTCTTGTTGGATTCCGCTCCGGCCGATCCGCCGGCGGCCGACGTGCCCGTCCCCGCGAATGCGCAGCCGGCACCGGGCCGGCCGGCGGAACCGATCCCGCTCCGGCCCGAATACGAAGAGGCCGCTGCGGCGGAGGCGGGGGGGGCGACGGGACACGGCGGCATCTCGCGGATCGCGCCCGTCCGCCCGCTGGCCCGGCATCTGGAGCCTTTGCGCGACGGCCACAATCGCGTGGATACACCCGGCGGCGGCCGCAGCGGTTCGCAAATCCCTCCGCGCGAGACGGCGCGGCCGGGGGCCGCGATGCAAGCACCGCGGACACGGGAGGAACCGGCGATGACCCTGCAGCACGATACGCCCGACGTTTCAGTTCGCGCGACGCGCGGCTCCGGGTTGGAGGACGGATTCTACCGGTCGCTTATCGCCGACCGGACGCCGGTGCACCTGCGCTGCCGCGACGGCTACGAAGTGCCGCGGGCGATCGTGCGTGACGCCGGCACCTACGCGCTCCTGGTGGAGACGCCGGACGGCCTGGAGCTGTTCTTCAAGCACGCCATCATCTCGATTCGCGTCCTGTCCAAGGCGGCCGCGCAGGCCTAGGGGAGTCGCGGGGTGTCGGAGCCGGACGGCCGGCGCCTCGAGGAACTGCGCGCGCGCCGCGTCCGCACCGAGGCGGGGGGCGGGGCTGAGCGCGTCGCGCGGCAGCACAACGCCGGCAAGCTCACGGCCCGCGAGCGCGTCGCAGAGTTTCTCGATCCGGGCACCTTTGTCGAGCTGGACCGCTTCGTCTCCCACCGCACCACGGAGTTCGGCATGGACAAGGTGGACGCGCCGGGCGACGGCGTTGTCACCGGCTACGGCGCCGCCAACGGCCGTCTCGTCTACGTCTTCTCCCAGGACTTCACGGTGCTCGGCGGGTCGCTCGGTGAAGCCCACGCGGCGAAGATCTGCAAGATCATGGACCTCGCGGTGCGCAACGGCGCGCCGGTGATCGGGCTCAACGACTCGGGCGGCGCGCGCATCCAGGAAGGCGTGGCGAGCCTCGGCGGTTACGCCGAAATCTTCCTCCGCAACACGCTGGCGAGCGGCGTCGTGCCGCAGATCTCCGCGATCATGGGGCCGTGCGCGGGCGGCGCCGTCTACTCTCCGGCGATCACGGACTTCACGATCATGGTGCGTGGGACGAGCTACATGTTCGTCACGGGGCCGCAGGTGGTGAAGACGGTCACCCGCGAGGACGTCACGCTGGAGGACCTCGGCGGCGCGGAGGTGCACGCCGCGCGCAGCGGCGTCGCGCACTTCGTCGCGGACTCCGACGAAGACGCGCTCGGGCTGGCCCGCCGGCTACTCACGTTCCTGCCACAGAACAATCTGGACGAGGTCCCCCGCGCCGAAGCCGGCGACGACCCCCTCCGCATGGACCCGGCGCTCGACACGATCGTGCCGGCGGACCCGAACCGGCCGTACGACATGCGGGACGTGATCACGCGCATCGTCGACCGGGGCGATTTCCTCGAAGTGCACGCCCTGTACGCGTCCAACATCGTGGTGGGGTTCGCGCGGCTGGGCGGGCGGTCCGTCGGCGTGGTCGCGCAGCAGCCGGCCGTACTGGCCGGGGCCCTGGACATCAACAGCTCGGTGAAGGGCGCGCGCTTCGTCCGGTTCTGCGACGCGTTCAACATCCCGCTCGTCACTTTCGTGGACGTCCCGGGGTTCCTGCCCGGCACCGCCCAGGAGCACGGCGGCATCATCAAGCACGGGGCGAAGCTGCTCTACGCGTACTGCGAGGCGACGGTGCCGAAGATCGCCGTGATCACCCGGAAGGCGTACGGCGGCGCCTATGACGTGATGTCGAGCAAGCACATCCGGGGCGACCTCAACCTCGCGTGGCCGACCGCGGAGATCGCCGTGATGGGGCCGGAGGGGGCCATCGACATCATCTTTCGCCGCGAGATCGAAACGGCCGACGACCGGCAGGCAATGCGGGCGCGCCTCGCCGCGGAGTACCGTGCGAAGTTCGCGACGCCGTACATCGCCGCCTCGCGCGGCTACATCGACGACGTGATCGAGCCGCGGGAGACGCGGCCGCGCCTAATCTCGGCGCTCGAGATGCTGGCCGGGAAGCGCGACCGGAACCCGCCGCGGAAACACGGCAATATCCCGTTGTGATCGGACAGGTCTCTCAGCCCCCACGATCGCGCGCCGCTGCGTCGGTCGGCCCGGCATGACTCGCCGCCGCCGTCCGCGAAGGCGTGCGGGTGGACAGGCGTCCCATCCGCAAACTGCTCGTCGCGAATCGTGGAGAGATCGCACTCCGCGTAATTCGCGCGTGCCGCGCCGCCGGTGTCGTCCCCGTCGCCGTCTACAGCGACGCGGACCGCGCGGCGCCGCATGTGTCGGCCGCCGACGAAGCCTGCCGCATCGGACCGGCGCCGGCGGCGGAGTCGTACCTGTCGGTCGGCGCGATCATGGATGCGGCGCGCGCGTCGGGCGCGGACGCGGTGCACCCCGGGTACGGTTTTCTTGCCGAAAATCCCGCCCTCGCGGAGGCCTGCGCCGAGGCGGGGGTGGTGTTCGTCGGGCCGCCCGCCGCGACGCTAGCCCGCTGCGGGGACAAGGCCGAGACCCGGCGGGCGGCCCGGGCCGCCGGCGTCCCGATCCTCCCCGGTACCGATCCCCTCGACGACGCCGGGCTCGCCAGGGAAGCGGGCGGCATCGGGTTTCCCGTTCTCCTCAAAGCCGCGGCCGGGGGCGGCGGGAAGGGCATTCACCTTGTCCGCGCGGCCGGGGACCTGGCGGCCGCGGTCCGGCTGGCGCGCGGGGAGGCCCGCGGCGCGTTCGGCGACGACCGCCTCTACGTCGAGAAGTGGCTGGAGCACGCGCGGCACGTCGAGGTGCAGATCATCGCCGACGTGGCGGGATCGCTCGTTCACCTCGGCGAGCGCGACTGCTCGATCCAGCGGCGCCATCAGAAGGTGATCGAAGAATCGCCGTCCCCGGCCCTCGACGCGCCGCTCCGGGAGGCGATGGGCCGCGCGGCGGTCACGGCTGCCCGCGCCGTCGGCTATGTGAACGCCGGCACGGTCGAGTTCGTCGTGGGCGGCCGGGGGTTCTATTTCCTGGAGATCAACGCGCGGCTCCAGGTCGAGCATCCGGTCACAGAGATGGTGACCGGATACGACCTCGCGCGCCTCCAGTTGGCGCTCGCGGGCGGGGCGGCGCTCCCATTCGAACAGCGGGACGTCGCCGCGCGCGGCCACGCCGTCGAGGCGCGAATCTCCGCGGAGGACCCGGACGCAGGCTTCGTGCCGTGGGTAGGCCGCGTCGGGCAGGTCCTGCTGCCCGGCGGCCCCTGGGTCCGCGTCGACGGCGCGCTGGCGCCGGGGATGGAGGTCACGCGATTCTACGATCCGATCCTCGCGAAGGTGATCGCGTGGGGCGAGACGCGGGCGGACGCGATCGCGCGCCTCGCGCAGGCGTTGCGGGAGACCGTCATCACCGGTGTGCCGACGACCGTGCCGTTCTTGCGCTGGGCGCTCGCCCATCCCGCCGTCCGCGGCGGGAGCTACACGATGCGCTTCGTCGAGACGGAGTGGGAGCGCCGCGACCGGACGCCGCCCGAGGGTATCGTGGAGGCCGCGGCCGTCCTCGCGGATCGCGCGGGTCGGACGGTCCCACCGCCGGTGTCGGCCGACGGGGGCGCCTGGGCGCAGGCCGCCCGGCGCGACGGACTGACGTGAAGACGTATTACCTCCGGATCGTCGGCGAGGCGTTCGAGGCGGCGATCGACGATGCGCCGGGCGGCCTGCGCGTGACGGTTACCCGAGCCGGGGGGGCCTCCGGGCCGGCACGCCGCGCCGACCTTGCCGAGATCGTTCCCGGATACTACTCGCTGCTGCTCGACGGCCGATCTCACACGATCATCGCGGCGAACTGGCGCGGCGGCGCCCCCGGGCCGCGCGACGGCGCAACGGGAGACGGCGTCCGGGAAGTCCACCTGCTGCTCGACGGCGTCGCGGTCGCCGCGGAGACAGGCCGCTCGTCCCGCACGCGGGGCGGCGCGCATGTCGCGGTCGGGTCCGTGGGCCTGGTCCGCGCGCCGATGCCCGGGTTGGTCGTGGCCATTCACGCGCAGCCCGGCGCCGAAGTCGCGGCGGGACAACCCCTCGTTATAATGGAGGCGATGAAGATGCAGATGGAAATCCGGGCGCCGCACGCCGGGGTCGTCCGCGAGGTCCACGTCGCCCCAGGCCGGGATGTCGCGGGCAACGACCTGCTGGTGACGGTCGAGTAGGGCGGCCGTGCCGGAGGAGCGCGGCGACTCCCGCCGGACGGCCTCGGGCATCCCGGTCGCGCGCGTCTACACAGCCGCCGCCGCCGGTGTCGACCCGGGGCGCGACCTCGGCGAGCCCGGCGAGTACCCGTTCACGCGCGGCATCTATTCCACGATGTACCGGGGCCGGCTGTGGACGATGCGCCAGTATGCCGGCTATGCCACCGCGGAAGAGTCCAACCGCCGCTTCCGGTACCTCCTCGAGCAGGGTCAAACCGGGCTGTCGATCGCGTTCGATCTGCCGACGCAGATGGGCTACGATTCCGACCATCCGCTGGCGGAGGCGGAGGTCGGCAAGGTAGGCGTCGCGATTGACTCGCTCGCCGACATGGAGGCGCTGCTGGCGGGCATCCCGCTCGACCGCGTGAGTACCTCGATGACGATCAACGCGACCGCGGCGATCCTGCTCTGCATGTATCAGGCCGTCGCGGAGCGGCAGGGCGTGCCGGCCGACCGCATCGACGGCACGACGCAGAACGACATCCTCAAGGAGTACATCGCCCGGGGGACCTACATCTATCCGCCGGTGCCGTCGATGCGGCTCGTGACGGATACGTTCGCGTACTGCGCGGAGCGGTTGCCGCGGTGGAATCCGATCAGCATCAGCGGCTACCACATTCGCGAAGCGGGCGCAACCGCCGTGCAGGAGGTCGCGTTCACCGTCGGTAATGCGATCGCGTACCTGCGCGCCGCGCAGGCCGCCGGGATGGATGTCGACCGCATCGCCCCGCGCCTCGCGTTCTTCTTCGACGCGCAGATGGACTTCTTCGAAGAGATCGCCAAGTTCCGCGCGGCGCGGCGGTTGTGGGCGCGGACGATCCGGCACCGGTTCGGCGCCCTCGACCCTCGGTCGTGGATGCTTCGGTTTCATACGCAGACGGCGGGCGTCGCGCTCACGGCGCAGCAGCCCGACAACAACGTCGTCCGCGTGGCCATTCAGGCGCTGGCCGCGGTCCTCGGCGGCACGCAGTCACTGCACACCAACGCGCGGGACGAAGCGCTCGCGCTTCCGACCGATGAGGCGGCCCTGCTCGCGCTGCGGACGCAGCAGATCATCGCGCACGAGACCGGCGCCGGCGCCACGGTGGACCCGTTCGGCGGCTCGTACTACGTGGAGGCCCTCACGGCCGAAATCGAGCGCCGCGCCGAGGGCTACCTTGCCAGGATCGAGCAGCTGGGCGGAATGCTGCCGGCGATCGAGCAGGGCTTCGTGCAGCGGGAGATCGGGGAGGCGGCCTATGGTGAGCAGCGCGACGTCGAGGCCGGACGCCGGATCATTGTCGGCGTGAACCGGTTCCAGACCGAGCACGAGCGCATTCCGCCGCTCCTGCACGTCGATCCGTCCGTCGTCGAGGGGCAGCGCGCCCGGCTGCGGCGCGTGCGGGCCGAGCGGGACGGCGCCCGCGTGCAGACCGTGCTCGCCGCGCTGGCCCGGACGGCGCGCGGCCGCGACAACCTGCTGCCCGTGATTTTCGAGTGCGTGCGCGCCTACGCCACCGTCGGTGAGATTTGCGCGACGCTCCGCGAGTGTTTCGGGACCTATCAGCCGTCGGCCGTCGTATGACCCCGGTCCCCCGCCTCGAGCATCTCGCCATCATCGTACGGGATCTCGACGCCCAGACGGCGGTTCCACTTGCCGCCCTGGGCCTCCTCGAGCGGAGCCGTACCTCGGTCGCCGGCGAAGACGGGGCCGTCGCTTTCATTCAGCTTGGGCAGGCGGAGATCGAGCTGCTGGAGCCGCTGTCGGGGCAGGGACCGCTTCGGCGATTCCTCAACGCCCGGGGCGAGGGGATGCATCACTTGGCCCTGCGGGTTCCCGATGTCGGGGCGGCCATCGCCCGTGCGACGGCGGCCGGCTTGCGCATGGCCGGTCCGGCTCTGCGGGACGGGGCCCACGGTACTCGGGTGGCCTTTGTTCACCCCGCCTCGCTTCACGGGCTGCTCGTGGAGTTTGTTGAGTTTCCGTCTGAGTGTTAAGATTTCGCCGTAAATCTTTCGTATTGTACGGTTTGCATTGATTCCAGTCTATATGTTATAGTCCCGCCGTAGACTGGAGTCTATAGATTTCGGTTCCAGCGCACCCTCCCCACATCGCAGCAGGACTCGACGCCTGGCCCGAGGGCAAGGATTAGAACTTATCCATTTTTCATGAACGAGACCGCGGGCGCGTAGGCGCTCGCGGCTGGGGCGCGAGTCCGTGGAGAGGGGGAGACATGCAGCCACACTTGCTGACGCTGCCGACGCGGTCCCCCCGCGGCGGTAGTGTCCGCCACGCCGTCCTGGCGGGTTTGGTGGTTAGCCTTCTGTACCCACTGCATCTAGCCGTCGACACGTGGGGCCTACCGTTCGGACGCACGGTCCACGTCACCGCCGACGGGCACGAAGTGACGTTTCGGTCTTATGCGAGAACCGTCGGAGACGCCGTGGTATCGGCGCAGACCCCGATGGGGCCGGGCGACCGGACGGTGCCGGCCGCCGGCACGTTGCTCTACCCGGGTATCGATATCAAAGTCGTCCGGGCCGTGCCGCTTACGCTGAAGCTTGGAGACGAGCAATCGTCCGTGCGAGTCGCGGCCGGGAGGGTGGACGAAGCCCTGCAGGCCCTGAGCGTGACGTTGGGTCCGCTCGACCGAGTGTACCCGGGCCTGGCGGAGGCGGTATACCCCGGCATGCAGATCACGGTTGAACGCCGCGCATGGCGAACCTGGGTTGAGCAACGCCCCGTCCCGTACACCTCAACGACCGTCGCGGATCCGCAACTCTACAGGGGCGACCGCACGCTCCGCACGCCCGGCCGTCCGGGGATCGATCAGCGGATCGTGGAAGCGCTGTATGCGAACGACCGGCCCGCCGCGATGGTCCCCCATCAGTGGACCGTCCTCAAGTCCCCGGTGACCGAGGTCGTCGCGGTCGGGACGCGGGCGATGATCGCGTCTCGCGGCGACTTCGCCGGACACGAATACATGATGATGGAGGCGACGGCGTACTACGCCGGACCGAACAACTACGGCGGCGCGATCGGACCGCGAACCGCGATCGGCCTGCTCGCGCAGCGCGGGGTCGTGGCGGTCGATCCGTCCGTCATCCCGCTCGGGAGCCGCCTCTTCGTCGACGGCTACGGCTACGCGATCGCCGGCGACACCGGCGGTGCGATCCAGGGCATGCGCATCGACCTCTGCTTCAACAGCTACGACGAGGCGATGAGCTTCGGCCGCCGCACCGTCAAGGTCTACATCATCGATCGCCACTAGGCGGCCGCCGGACGAAACCGGCGGCGGGGGCGCGGCCGCGGCGACGCCCGCCGGAACACGCGCGCTGCTGCGGCAATTCGGCATCCGTCCGGCGAAGCGCTGGGGACAGCATTTCCTGGTCAGCGCCCGGGCGCTCGAGGCAATCGTCCGCGCCGCCGAGCTGACCCGCGCCGATTCGGTACTGGAGATCGGCCCGGGCCTCGGCACCCTCACCGAGGCGCTCGCGGCCCGTGCCGGCACCGTCACCGCGATCGAGGTAGACCGCCGTCTCGCCGCGGTATTGCGGACGCGGCTCGCCGGCCTGCCCGACGTCCGAATCTTCGAGGGCGACGCACTTCGCGCGGACCTTTCCGCGCTCTTCGCCGGCCCGGGCGTCCGTAAGGCGGTGGCCAATCTTCCCTACAACATCGCGGCGCCGCTGCTCCTCCGTCTTCTGGAACCCGCGCTCGCGCTCGCCCGTCTTGTCGTTACCGTGCAGCGCGAGGTCGCCGAGCGCATCGTCGCTCCCGCGGGAAGCCCGGCCTACGGCCGGCTGTCGGTGGCGGTGCAGTACCGCGCCGCCGCCCGCATCGTCGCCCGGATACCGGCGGGTGCGTTTCTGCCCGCGCCCGACGTCGAGTCCGCGGTGCTCGTGATGGCGCCGCGCGCCTCATCGCCGGTAGCGGCCGGCGACGAGGCGTTCCTGTTCCGCGTGGTGGCGGCGGGTTTCGGGCACCGGCGCAAGACGCTGGCGAACGCCCTCGCGCGCGGCCTCGACCTCACCCCGTCCGCGGTCGAGGCGGCGTGCCGCTCGGCCGGGGTGGATCCGCGCGCGCGCGCCGAAACGCTCGACCTGGAAGCGTTCGCGGCGCTGGCACGAGCCCTGGCCGAACGTCCGGCTACGGGGTGAGGGCCGGCGTGACGCGGCCGTCGTAATCGCGGCCGAGGATCAGCGTGACCCCGGGACCACCGGCGGCGCCGCGGGCCTGCGCCGCGCGGGCGGCGGGGGTGCCCGGTGCGCTTCCTCGTCCGGCGGCCGGCGCGGGACCGTCGTCGGCGGTCACCCGGTCAATTTGCGTTGCCGCGGCGATCACCGCCGCGGCCGCCGGATCGGCGCCGTGACGGATCACCATGCTCGCCGCTGTCTCCGGGGCGGAGCGCACCGACAAGATTTGCACGCCGAGCGCGTTGAGCCGGGCCAGCGCATCGCCGGCCGCCCCGCGGCCCGCGCCCGAGACGACGACCTCGACGGTCGTCTGCGCCAGATCGGCGGCATCGATCCCGTAGAACATTCGCGCGATCACCGCGCGGTCGTCGGCGGCGTTCGGCAGCCAGTCGGAGACGCCGAAGCGCCCCGGCAGTGTCTCCCGATCGAGGGCGTTCTTGGGCAGCCGCGCAGCGAACCATCCGAGCGCGATCAACTGCTCGGGCGCCAAGTTCGTATCGATATCTTCGCGGAAGACGCGCAGGATCCGGCCGGCGTGGAACACGGTCTGCGGACGGCGCAGCTCCGTAATCAGGGCGTCGAGGACCTGCTGCTGCCGTGCGATCCGGCCGATGTCGCCGAGCGCGTCGTGCCGGAACCGCGCGTATTCGATCGCGGCCTTCCCGCCGAGCCGGCGATTGCCTTTCTTGAGGTGGATGTGGAGGCCGGCCCATTTGTCGTCGTAGTTGAGGTCCTTGTCGATCCGAACGGTCACGCCGCCCACGGCATCGATCAGGTGGACGTATCCGCGCTCGCGGAGCGTGACGTAATAAGGGAACGCGGCACCGCTGAAATCCTCGACGGTGAGGCGCGCGAGCGCTTCCTTGCCGTAGGCGTACGCGGCGTTGATTTTGTCCGTGCCGTGGCCGGGGATCGCCGCGCGGGTGTCTCTCGGGATGCTGAGCGCCTCAATCCGCCGGCGCTCCGGATCGAAGCTCACCGCGATCAACGTGTCCGTGCGGCTGATCGGATAGACGATCTTGGGGTTCTGGTCGCTCACGGTGCGGTCGAGTCCCATGACGAGGACGTTCGTGCGCCCGATCAGGCGAAACGGCCAGGCGAACGTCCGGCCGGGCGTTTGTGCGCGCAGGGCCGCGACGATAATGACGGCCGCGAGCGTAACGGCGAAGGCGGCGAGCAGGCCGCGGAGCACGGCTGAGACGGCGCGGGGCCAAACGGCCCGTCCCGGCGGAGGGGACGGCGACTGAGACGGCTGCGGTTGAAGCGGCTGCGACATGGTTACCATACTACGGGCGGACGGCCCGTCGTTTCAAGGGCGGCGACCGGGCCGCCCGGTTTTCCCGGCAGGAACGTCAACGTTCGGGGAAGGAACGGTTATGAGAGGGGCGAAAGTAGGCCACACGACTGACTGTCCCTGTAGGGGTAACGGATGCGAGGGGCACGCACAGCACCGATGGCCACGAACGTTCAGTTCGTGGAGCAACCCGCGGAGCCGCCATGTGGCGGGCCGCGGGTTGTGTGTTAATGGACGTCTTGAGGTGATGCGAAGGAGGCTGCCGCGGTGAAGGAACTGCACCTCAACGCGTACGCCAAGATCAACCTGACGCTCGACGTCCTCGGCGACCGGCCGGACGGATATCACGACATCGAGACTGTGCTGCACACAGTGGAACTGCACGATTCAATTACGCTGCGCGAAAACGGCGAAGGGATCGCCGTGCGCTGCGAGAGCCCGGACGTGCCGGCGGATACTCGCAACATCGTCCACAAGGCGGCGGCGCTGTTGAAAGAGACGTTCCACGTGCCGCGCGGCGTCGAAGTCGAGCTGACGAAGTGCATTCCGATCGCGTCCGGACTCGGCGGCGGATCGAGCGACGCCGCGGTGACGTTGCTCGGCCTTGCGCAGATGTGGAAACTCCGCCTCGGCGAGCGGCAGCTCATGGACCTCGCCTCGCAGATCGGCTCGGACGTGCCGTTCTTCCTCGCCGGCGGCGCGGCCCTCGCGACAGGGCGCGGCGAGCGGATCAGGCTCCTCCGGCCGCTGCCGACGACCTGGGTTGTGCTGGTCCGTCCACCGCTGCAGGTTTCCACCGAATGGGCGTACGGCGAGGTCAACCACGAAATGCCGCGGCGCCGGCCCGATACCCGCGCGGTCGTGCGTGCGCTCGACGCGGAGGATCCGGCTGAGGTGGGGCGGCTGCTCTGCAACGTTTTCGCGGAGGTCGTCGAGAACCATCACCCGGTCGTTCGGACGCTGCGCGAGCGGATGGCGTCCCAGCACCCGCTGGGCGTATCCATGTCCGGCACCGGCCCCGTGCTGTTTGCGCTCGCGGCGAAGGAGTCGGACGCGCGGACCCTCGGCGAAGCGCTCGCCGCAGAGGACGGCTGCGAAGTCTTCGTGACGCGGACCTTCGCCGAAGAGCGGTAGAGGTTGCGGGCTGACGCGGGCCGGCCGGACGGGCCGGCGCACACCGGCGTCGAAAGCCGCGCCGCCGTTGACGCGGTTGTGCTCGCGGGGGGCCCCGCGGATCCTACCCTGACGCGCGACGCGCTCCCGAAGGCGTTCGCCGTCATCGGTGAGTCCACCATGGTTGAGCGCGTCCTCGCGGCACTGCGGGGCGTTCCGCAGATTCGCCGCGTGGCCGTGGTCGGTCCCGATCCAATGCCGCCGGCGGTTGCTGCGGTCGCGACGCTCGCGGTCCCCGCGGCCGGCGGAATCTTGGACAACTTGGCCGCGGGGCTCTGCGCGCTCGAACACAACTCGCCGCCCGGCGCCGCGTCGCCGGGCGATGTCGCGGCGGTGCTGGTCGCCGCGGCGGACGTACCGCTGCTGACGGCGGAGGCGGTCGCGGCGTTTCTGCGAGAGGCGCAGCGGGCGTCCGTGGACGCCGCGTACGCGATCGTCCCCCGCGAAGACGTGGCCCGCGCAGCCCCGGGCGTGCGGAAGACCTTCGTGCGCGTCGCGGACGGCGAGTTTACCGGCGGCAGTCTCGTCCTGCTACGTCCCGGCGCGTTCGCGCGCGCGCGGCCGGTGATCGAGCGCGCGGTGCTCGCGCGCAAGCGTCCGTGGGAACTCGCGCGGCTGTTGGGGATCGGCACGCTGCTCGGGCTCGCGACCGGGCGGCTCCGGATCGCGGCGCTTGAGCGCCGGGCGGAGACGGTGGCGGGTCTGCGGGCGCGCGCGATCGTCTGCCGCGATGCCGGTGTCGCCCTCGACGTTGATACGCCGGAGATGCTGGCTTTTGTACGCCGGCGCCTGGCCGTCGCGGGGACGGGCGGGCCGCGGGCGCGCGCGGTCGGCGGCAGCGGGCAGGGGACCTCGTGAGACGGCTTCGCCGCGGCGACCGCATGGTGCTGATCGCGCAGCGCCTATTCCAGGAGCCGCACAAGATCTTTCCGCTGAGCGCGTTCACGGAGGCGCTCGGCGCCGCGAAGTCGACGATCAGCGAAGATCTCTCCGCGTTGCGCACCCTCTGCGAGGAATTTGAGTTGGGCCGGATCGAGACGCTCGCGGGCGCCGCCGGCGGAGTGCGGTACGCGCCGTTGTGCACGCCGGCCCAGATCGCGGCAATGGCGGAGGATCTCGCCTCACGCCTGCGCCAGCCGTCCCGCATTCTGCCGGGCGGCTTCTTGTACATGACCGACCTGCTTTCGATGCCCTCCGTGGCCTCTCGGCTCGGCGACGTGTTCGCGACGTTCTTCGCGGACCGCCGGCCCGACGTCGTACTGGCGATGGAGGTCAAGGGCATTGCGCTCGCGCTCATGACCGCGCGCGCGTTCAACGTCCCGCTGGTCACGATCCGGCGGGGCGGCCGCGCGGTAGAGGGCGCCGAAGGCGCGTCGGTCACGGTGAACTACGTCTCTGGATCGTCCCGGACCGTTCAGCAGATGACGCTGCCCCTGCGGGCCGTGCCGCCCGGGGCGCGCGCTCTGTTCATCGACGACTTCCTGCGCGGCGGCGGCACGGCCCGCGGCGTTCACGATCTGATGCGCGAAAGCCGCGCCGAGGTCGTCGGAATCGGCGTGCTCATCGAGACAGGCGAGCCCCGCGAGAAGCTCGTTGATGAGTACGTCGCGCTGCTCACGTTCGACGGCGTGGACGAAGCGTCGGGGACGGTGCGCATCGTTCCGAGCCGCCGTACGCTCCGCCGCATCTCCGCCGCCGCGGACGGGTCCGATCGGTCCCGCCGCTGAACGGGAACGCCGCGCCCGGCCCGATGGACGACCTGATCGAAGAGGCGCTCGTCGCCGCCGCGGCGGCCTACGTGCGGCAGGGGGGCGGCGAGGTCCGCGAGGGGCCGTCCTTTACCTGGGTTTCGACCGCGACGCGGGTGCCCTTTTACAGCGGCGTGATCCGCACGCGCCTCGCCGAGCACGACGCGGACCGGACCATCGAGGCCGTAACGGCCGAATTTGAGGCGCGCGGCCGGCTGATGGGGTGGTGGATCATGCCGCCGAGCCGACCCGCCGATCTCGCGGCGCGCCTGGCCGCCCACGGCTTCGCGGAGTGGGGTTCCGATCTCGGCATGGCCGGGGATCTCGCGGGGATCCCCGAGACCGTGCCGCTCCCTCCCGACGTTACGATCGAACGGGTGCGGACCCTAGACGGGCTCGAAGACTGGCTGCGGGCGTTCGGCGCCGGCTTCGGCGTGCCGGAACGCGGCATGGTCCGCTACCGCCGCCTTCCCCTCGGCGCGCCGCCTGAGCAGTCCCGATTCCGCTACTTCCTCGCGCGCGCAGGCGGGATTCCCGTCGCGACGGCGTTGTGGTTTCCGGCCGAGCGGGCCGCCGTCCTCGACGAGATCGCCACCGTCCCGGCGATGCGTCGCCGCGGGATCGGGACCGCGGTCACCCATGCCGCGCTGCTGGACGCCCGACTCGCGGGCTACCGCACGGCCGTGTTGGTCGCGTCGCAGGCCGGCACGTCCGTATACCGGCGCCTAGGCTTCGAAAGCCACGGCCGGCGCCACATCTTCCTGCGCGGAGATCCGTACCGCTAGGCGCACCGAGCCGGAGTCCCCCTCCGCGTATGCGCCTTGACAAC
>DASSJF010000012.1 GCA_035691305.1 bacterium | reverse complement strand
CAGCACGCTCGAGCGGCACCCCTGAAATTGTAATCGGACCGGACGTCGTCGCAGCATCTCGCCGTCGCAACGAACGCACCACTGGAGGCAGCCGAATGAGCCGCGACCAGCTTGTCACCGCGCTTCAAGCCTGCGGAGCGTTTTCCATCATCCAGACCATCGACGACGTCGCGAGCGGCAGACGCCGCCGCGTCTTCGTGGACCGCGTCACCGGCGACCCGGCGCTGACCAGGGAAGTCGTGGAATATCTGCGCAGCTTCGGCGCCGACGTGGAGATTCCGATTCCGGCGCTTCACACGCGCCTGCGGCGTGCCGGCTAAGCCGGCCCGGTAGATGCGGGACGAACTGATCCGGCGGGACACGCCAAGCGGCACCGTCCGCGTCGTCGTCGCGTACGCGCGCGTCCGGGGCGGGGGATGGCTGTGGATCGCGCGGCGCACGCCGTCCGGGCCGATCGTCGGCCAGGGGCGCGGCGCGACCTACGAGATCGTGCGGGCCGCGGTGGAGGAGTGGCTCGAGCAGGAGGCGGAAGCGCTGACGCGTTGACCGGTTCCGGCGAAGCGGCGGACGGGCCGTCGAGAGGCGACGCCGTTCGGTTCAGATTCTGAGCCGCGGATCCAGATAGTCGCGGAGGCCGTCCCCGAACAGATTGCTCGCGAAGACCACCACGCTGATCGCCAGACCCGGGAAAATCACGAGCCACGTGACGCTGTTCGGGACGTGGTGCAGCGCCGCCCGCGTGCCGCGCGAGGGCGATCACGACGAGCATGATGACGGCTCCGATCGTGCCCGAGGGGGCGCGTCGCGCGTCAGTCGCTCTCGTTGACGGACGTGCGGTCCCACATGAGACGGCTGTAGTCGAGATCCTGTGCCGGAACGCCCGCGAGGCGTAGCATCGTCATCACCTGCGCGCGGTGGTGCACCTCGTGAAAGAGCAGTTGGCCGGCGAGGCCGCCGGCGGTCGTGCGCGTGCGCCGGGGCGGGGTAAAGTTCCGCGACACATACTCGATCGTCCGCGACGGATCGCCGAGGGCCGCGAGCACCGCGCGGGTGGCGGCCCGCCGGGCCTGCCACGCCGCGGAAAGCGCCGGCAGGGTGGGGTATCGCTCGGCGGTGAACGGCGACTCCGCACGGGTGTAGTCGCGGCCCGCGAGTCGCTGCACGTAGCCCCACTCGATGTCGGCGATGTGGATGAGGGTGGCGCGAATCGAGCCGAGGCCGAACGGATACGGCCGCGTATAGAGGTGGGCGGGCTGCGCGCCGGTCCAGTCGAGCAACCGGCCCCGGGCGAGGACCAGATAGTCGAAGAAGTGCGCGAAATCCACGCGCGCCGCGGCGTGCGCGTCCCGGCTCAAGGTGCGCTCCGATTCTCCGGGGCCGCCCCCGGTCCTCCCGCCCAGTGGCACAGGGCCGCCGCGGAGGCGACCCGAACACCTCGGTACTTCCCGCGAGGGGCAGGTGGGGAATGGGATATCTCAGCCGCCGCGTGTACGGCGACCGTCTGGCACGGATCCGGCGCGAGTTGGAGGAGGCCGATCTCGCCGCCCTCGCGGTCGTCACGCCGGAAAACTTCCTCTACGTGTCCGGCTACTTTCTCGACGTGCAGCCGTGGGAGCGGCCGGTCGCGGCGATCGTGCCGCGCGACGGGGATCCGTTTCTCGTCATGCACGAGTTATCGACCAATCACGTACGCTACGCGACCGAGCACCGCTCGATGTGGATCCCCGAGGTGCACTTCTACGCGGAGCACTACCGCCTGCAGCATCGCACGTACACGACGCCGCAGTGGCCGCAGATGGTCGCGGACCTCCTGCGGCGGAAGGGCATCCGCCGCGGGCGTCTCGGGGTTGACGCGATGGGCGGCCCCATCGGCCGCGTCCCGGATCTGCTGCCCGGGGTGGCGCTCGTCGAATCGGGTCGGATCCTTCGTGAGATGCGCCTCGTCAAATGCGAGGAGGAGCTGATTCTGATCCGGCAGGCGGCCGAGCTGAGCGACTGGGGCCAGGTCCGGTACCGCGAGCACCTGGCGCCCGGGCGATCGCTGGCGGAGATCGACACCCAGGTTCTGCGCGAGATGTCGCAGGAGGCGGTCCGCCGCTATCCGGACTACAAAGTCGAGCTGCGGGTGTTCGGCCTCACGGGTCCCAACTCGGCGTGTCCGCACGGCATCAGCGGCGACTACCGGCAGGTGGTCGAGCGCGGCCACGGGCTTGTGAACATCATCATCCCGCGGCTCAACGGCTACGTCTGCGAAAACGAGCGCACGTTCTTCGTCGGCGAGCCAACCGCGGAGCAGGCGGCCGCCTTCGAAGCCGCGGTGGAGGCCCAGGAGGCGGCCGCGGCGGCCTTCGTCGAGGGCGCTGTCGCCGCCGACGCGGACGCCGCCGCCCAGGTCGTGTTCGAGCGGCGGGGATTCGGCGACCGGGTGATCCACCGCACGGGCCACGGCATCGGCCTCGCGGGCCACGAATACCCCGACGACATCGCGTTCAACTTCCGGACGCTCGCGGAGAACGAGGTGTGGAGCTGCGAGCCCGGGATCTACCTCTACGGCGTCGGCGGCTTCCGGCACGACGACACGGTGATCGTCAAACGGGGCCGTCCCGAGATCGCGACGAAGTTTCCGCGCGACCTGGAGTCGCAGACGGTACCCCTGAAAGGAGCCTGAGGCGGCACGCCGCGGCGCCGCCCGGAGGAATTCTCCCTCCCGGCCGGAAAGGGTATCGTGTGCGCCGGCCTCGCGCGCGCGACGCTCTTTTCGAGCCGGCGCAGCGTGTCCCCGTGGTGTTCACCGTTCGCGCCGCACCCGAGACTCAGCTCCGTTGGGGGAGGGCCGCATGGAGCCGTGGAAGAACGACAACCGGTGGTTCGTCAGCCCGTATAACTACGATCCGTCCGTCACGTCCGCGGTCAAGTTCGCCGACCGCATCGAGCTTCACGACATCACCCTCCGGGACGGCGAGCAGCAGGCGGGCGTGGTTTTCACAAAGGACGACAAGATCCGCATCGCGGAGGCTCTGGCGGAAGTCGGCGTGCACCGGATCGAGGCCGGCATGCCGTCGGTCAGCAAGGATGATGCGGACGCGATCAAGGAGATCGTGCGCCGCAAGCTCGGCCCGAAGATCTTCGGGTTCTGCCGGTGCATGGTCAACGATGTCAAGCAGGCCGTGGACTGCGGCGTCGACGGCATCGTCATCGAAATCCCGTCGTCGCAGCACATCATCCAGTACGCCTACGGCTGGCCGCTCGAGCGGGCGATCGACCTCAGCATCGAGGCAACGCAGTACGCGAAGTCGCAGGGGCTGTACACCGTGTTCTTTCCGATCGACGGCACCCGTGCCGAGCCCGACTGGTTTCTGAACCTCATCGAGCGCGTGGCGACGGACGGCCATATGGACGCGTTGGGCCTCGTCGATACATTCGGCGGCTGCTCGCCGCACGCCATTGCCGCGTTCACCCGGCGGGTGCAGTCGCGGATCACGAAACCGTTGGAAACACACTACCACGATGACTTCGGGATGGCCGCCGCCAACACGATCACCTCGCTGGCGATGGGCGTGCCCGTCGCTCACGTCACCGTCTCGTCCCTCGGCGAGCGGGCGGGCAACGCGGCGCTGGAAGACGTCGCGATGGCGCTGAAAGTGCTGTACGGCGTCGACCTCGGCATCCGGTACGAGAAGCTCTTCCAGCTCAGCCGCCTGCTGCAGAAGCTCGCGCGGTTCCAGATCCCGAGCAACCGGCCCATCGTCGGCGACATGCTGTTCAAGGTCGAGTCCGGCATCATCAGCTCGTGGCTCTCGCGCTGCAAGGCGGACAATCCGGTCGAGCTGTTCCCGTTCCACTGGAGCATGGTCGGGCAGCCGGAGGCCGACATCGTGGTCGGCAAGGGCAACGGGCGCGACTCCATCGCCTACCGCCTTCGGGCGATGGGGCAGGACATCGCCAGCGACGATCCGCGGATCGACACGATTCTGGCCACCGTCAAGGCGGCGTCCCTCAAGAAGCACGCGCTGCTCGACGATCGGGAGTTTCGCGCGATCGTCTCCAAGGTACTCAAGCTCGGCAACGGCAAGCG